>JAAXZP010000258.1 GCA_012719815.1 Christensenellaceae bacterium | reverse complement strand
CTTCGTCCATCTTCATGATGGTGCCCAGGCCGTGGCAGTGCGGGCATGCACCGTACGGCGCATTGAACGAAAACATGCGCGGCGATATCTCCTCGATGCTGATGCCGCAATCAATGCACGCGTAGTTCTGCGAATAGCTTTTCTCGGAATTGTCGGTCAGGTCCACCAGTTTAACCACGCCGTCCCCACGATTAAGCCCGGTTTCCACGGAATCGCGCAGCCGCGACTCGGAATCTGCCGAAAGCACAATGCGGTCGATCACCACGTCGATGGTATGCTTTTTATTCTTCTCCAGCTTGATCTCCTCGTCCAGCGTGTACGTGATGCCGTCCACGATGACGCGCGTGTAGCCGGACTTCGCGAGGTCTTCCAGCACCTTGGCGTGCTCACCCTTGCGGCCCTTGACGACAGGCGCGACGATCATCAGGCGCGACCCCTCGGGCCGCTGCATGATGTCGTCCACAATCTGGTCCAACGTCTGCCGCTCGATCTTCTTGCCGCACTTGGTGCAGTGCACCTCGCCCGCGCGCGCAAACAGCAGGCGCAGGTAGTCGTGGATCTCCGTCACCGTGCCCACAGTGGAACGCGGGTTGCGGCTCGTAGTCTTCTGGTCGATGGAGATGGCGGGCGATAAGCCGTCGATGGAATCCACATCCGGCTTGTCCATCTGCCCCAAGAACTGGCGCGCGTAAGCGGACAGCGACTCCACATAACGGCGCTGCCCCTCGGCATATATCGAATCAAAAGCAAGCGACGATTTGCCGCTGCCGGAAAGTCCGGTGATGACGACCAGCTTGTTGCGCGGTATTGTCACGTCGATATTCTTTAAGTTGTGTTCCCTTGCCCCTTTTATCGTAATCTCATTCATGACGTCGCGTTTCGTATGTACTCCTTCAGCTTGAACAGTTCGTCGCGCAGCGCGGCCGCCACTTCAAACTCCAGCTCCATCGCGGCCTGCCGCATCTGCTTCTCGATAATCTCCGCTTTTTTAATCGCTTCGCTCTTCGTCAGACGCTCCGCATCCTTCACCGGCCTGGTGATTTCAATCATCGCGGGCGCATCCTTGACGATGGTTTTCGGCGTGATGCCGTGCTTTTTGTTGTACGCTATCTGCATCTCGCGGCGGCGGTTGGTCTCGTCGATGGCCCGCTGCATCGAGCCGGTTATCGTGTCCGCATACATGATCACGCGGCCTTCCGCGTTGCGCGCGGCCCGCCCGATGGTCTGAATCAGCGACGTCTCGTTGCGCAGGAAGCCTTCCTTGTCAGCATCCAGTATGGCCACCAGCGCCACTTCGGGCAAGTCCCGGCCTTCGCGCAGCAGGTTAATGCCCACCAGCACGTCGAACTCACCCAGCCGCAGGCCGCGGACGATCTCCATGCGCTCCAGCGTCTCCACCTCGGAGTGCATGTACTTCACGCGCAGCCCCAATTCCTTGTAGTAATCGGTCAGGCGCTCGGCCATGCGCTTGGTCAGCGTGGTCACAAGCACGCGGTAACCCTTGGCCACCGTGGCGCGCACTTCGCCCAGCAGGTGCTCCACCTGCCCCTGCGCGGGCATTACCGTGATTTCGGGATCCACCAGGCCGGTGGGCCGCACAATCTGCTCCACCACGGAGCCCGCCAGCTGTCGCTCGTATTCCCCAGGCGTGGCGCTGACATAAATCGTCTGCCCCTGCCGCTGGGTAAACTCCTCAAAAGTAAGCGGTCTGTTGTCGTAAGCGGACGGCAGCCTGAAGCCGTACTGCACCAGCATGTCCTTGCGCGAGTAGTCGCCCTTGTACATCGCCCGAATCTGCGGCAGCATCACGTGCGATTCGTCGATGAACAACAGATAATCATCCGGGAAGTAGTCGAGCAGCGTGTAGGGCGGTTCGCCCGGTTTCCTGCCGTCAAAATAGCGCGAATAGTTTTCAATGCCGTTGCAGTAGCCCAGCTCGCGCAGCATTTCCATGTCGTATATGGTGCGCTGCTTGATGCGCTCCGCTTCCAGCAGCTTGCCCTGCGACTTGAAGAACTCGATCTGTTTTTGCAAGTCCTCTTTGATTTCATCCAGCGCCGCCAGCATGGCTTCGCGCTGTACCGCGTAGTGCGTGGCCGGGAATATCAGCACGTGCGCGCGCGTGGCGGTCGCCCGGCCCGTCACCGTATCGATCTCCAGTATGCGCTCGATCTCGTCGCCGAAGAACTCCAGACGGATGGCTTTCTCCATCGTGCTGGCGGGGAAAATCTCTACGGTGTCGCCGCGCACGCGGAACTTACCGCGGGTAAAATCCATGTCTCCGCGGGTGTAGCTCATGTCCACCAGCCTCTCCAGGACGTCATCGCGGCGCATCGGCATGCCCGGCCTTAATGACAGCGTCAGTTTGCTGTATTCCGCCGGACTGCCGATGGAGTAAATGCACGACACCGACGCCACCACGATCACGTCGTGCCGCTCCAGCAGCGCCGAGGTGGCGCTGTGGCGCAGCCGGTCGATCTCGTCGTTGATGCTGGCATCCTTCTCGATATACAGGTCCTTGCCCGGCACATAGGCTTCGGGCTGGTAATAATCGTAATAGCTGACGAAGAACTCGACAGCGTTTTCCGGAAAGAACTCGCGAAACTCGCTGCACAGCTGGGCCGCCAGGGTCTTGTTATGCGCCAGCACCAAAACAGGCCGGTTCATCCGTTCGATGACGTTGGCCATGGTGAACGTTTTGCCGCTGCCCGTCACGCCCAGCAGCACCTGGTGCCGCTTGCCTTCTTGAAGGCCGCGGACCAGCGCTTCTATGGCCTCCGGCTGACTGCCTGCCGGCTTAAATTTTGCATGCAGCTTGAAATCCACTGCTCTCTCCTCATTCCGTTGCCTTTACCGTTGCCGCAGGCGGCAGGGCACGTAGTCGGGCAGTTTCTTGTCGATAAACGACAGCTTGAGTCGCGCGAAGCGCTGCAGCCCGTTTTCCAGCGGCACCTGCGGCCAGGTGTCGCCGATCAGCGGCCGGGCATATTCGATGAAATCGTCCGTCACATCGATGCCGCTGGGCGCAATCCATTCCTTGGGCAGGTAGCGCACCGAGTTTGCCACCACTTCCAGCCTGACCTTGTCGTAATAGATCGAGTACTCTTTTCCGGGCCGGCGAAGTATCGTCGCCATATAACCGGTGCCGTCGGTCAGCGCGATCTCCACCGCCTTGCACGCCACGCCGTAGGCTTCGTCCAGGTCCACCTGCGACGCGTAGATCGAAGCGTCGCGCTGCATCACGCCCACCTGCTGGCAGGTGGCCTGCCCGCGCGCTTTCAGGCCGTGGCGGTTCAGATAGTTGGTAACCTGCTGCACCGCCGTGGTTTCGCTCGCGCCGTATTCGATATGGCCAAAGCCGTCGTGCCGCGCTCCCAGGTCGCCCACTTCAAAGCCCTCGTTGACGATGACGATGCAGCGGCCGTCGCGCTTTAGCTGTTCATTGACGTTGTCCGCCAGCTCCTCGATGCTCTTCTTGGCTTCCGCGAAATACAGCTGCATCGGGATGCGGCGCTCCGGATCTCCCAGCCGCGCAGCGGCGGTGATAAAGCCGGACGTGCGGCCCATGCACTGGTGTACCGATACGCATTCGGAGACGCACATGCCGCGGTTTTCCTCGTCGATGTTCTGGATATTGAGCGCCCAGTATCGCGCGGCGCTGCCGTAGCCCGGCGTATGGTCGATGATGGTGCGCGCTTCATCGCCCACGTCGTTATCGATGGTTTTGGGCACGCCCACGACGACAAGGTCGTAGCCTTCCTCATGCGCCAGCTTGGAGACGCGGGCCGCGGTGTCCATCGAGTCGTTGCCGCCGATATAAAAGAAATAGCCGATATCGTGGCTGCGCAGCACGTCCACGATGCGCTGAAAATCTTCTTCCTGGTCTTCCTTGAGCTTATAGCGGCAGGTGCCAATAAAACCGGCGCACGGCGTGTTCCTCAGCAGCTTTAGCTCCTTTTCGTCCTGCGTGTCCATGTCAATCAGCTGTTCAAACAGCACGCCCTCGATGCCGTGCCACGCCGCGTAAACCTTGCCGATGCGATCGGGATAATGCCGGCAGGTCTCGATCACACCCAAAAGAGACGAGTTAATCACGGGCGACGGCCCGCCTGACTGCGCCACCAGCGCGTTTCTTTTCATACGTCCCCCTCCTAAAAGCTTTGTCAAATATTTAAAAAGCCGCACCGGACTGGTACGGCCCGACTCTCCCACGATGTCCTGATTATTATACCATAAGTCTGTCAGAATTCAATACAACACGCATAAAGCACACGATAATTTGTTCTTGTCTGCCGTTTGGTCCACAGCAAAAGGCGGCCAGGGCAATAAACCCCCGGCCGCCACAAGGGTTCCTTAAACCTATTGGATCTCAAACACAACGCTGACGGAAGCCTTAATGTCCATGTCGCCGGCGCTGATATAGGTGGGTTCGGCCGCTTCCTCCGCAGGGGCTGCCGCCGCACGGTAGTCATAGTATACCGGCGTGCTGCTATACCCCTCCGATACGCTGATGACGCCCTTGATTGTGAATCCTCCCGCAGCCGCGAGCGTATCCGCCTTGGCGCGTGCCGCTTCCATCGCTGCAGTCAGCGCCTTGTTATACGCGGGATCTTTGTCCAGCAGGTCGAATCGCACCGAATAAGACGTATTGGCCCCTGCCGCCGCAGCCGCGTCCAGCACCGCGCCCACTTTTTCGATGTCGCGGATGGTTAGCTCCACAGAGTTTCTGACCTCGAACCCCGTTATCTTCGCACCGTCGGTGTAATCGTACACCGGATAGACGGAGTAATTGGCCGTACGGATGTCGTCGTCCGTCAGGCCTGCGTTTTTCAGCGCTTTCACAACCGCGTTCATCAGTTCGCGGTTGGCAGCCTGAGCGGCCTGCATATTTTTCTTCTGCGTGACTACGCCTACTGTGGTATACGCCACGTCCGGCGTTACCTTAACCTTACCCGTGGCGTTTACCGATACGCTATTTCTATCCTTTCCCTCTTCCAGCTGCACCACGATTCTCTCGCTCGCCGGTGTTGCCGGAGCCACCGCCGGCTGCTGCGCCGGTTCCACGCTTTCCGACGGTGCGGCTGTAGGCGTCGCAGCGCTTTTCTGCGCCGAGGCCGGCAGCGTGCAGCCCGCCGCCAGCGACGCCGCCAGAATGACGGCCAATGCCAGTATAAACCCTCTGTATTTCATGGCTGAACACTCCTCTCTATATGGTTGGCGGCTGGTTGTTCTGACCGGTTGGCGGCTGGTTGTTCCGAGCCGCCGCTTTCTTCTTTTTGCGCGCCCGGAATAGGGCGATCAGTATGACGGCGACGATGGCCAGCGGCACCAATAGGGGCGAACCGCCGACAAGGAATATCAGCAGGCCTTCGCCGAACCTGGCCAATACGTTGAGCACGTCATAGAACGCGGTAGATATCCTATCCCCCAACGACTTGTCGGCGGGCTTGACTGTCTGCAAATCATTCACTTCAGTCAGATACACCGTCACAATCGAGAAATCAATCAAGCTGTCGTAGTTTCTCAGCTGTATTTCCAGGTCCTCAATACGTGCCGTGGTATTCTCGATCGCGTTTTCGATCTCGATGATATCCTCCAGCGTGGCCGCCTTCTCCAACAGCGCTTCCAGCCGTTCCAACTGGGCACGCAGAGTCCTCAGCCTGGACTGGGTATCGAAGTATTCTTCCGAAACATCCCGGCCGTTAACGCTCGTCGATACCGTTTCCCCCAGCCCTTTCAGCACATTCATAAAGTCGTCGAAATGCTTGCTGGGAACGCGCAGCACCAGAGTCGCGCTGCGCCCGATATCCTGCCATTTTTCGGGCTTCGTTCCGCTAACCCTGGCGTTCTGCTGATAACCGCCGTATTCCTTGAGTTTTGTCAGTATGGTGTTTAGGTCTTCATCAAAGCGCTTCGTTCGCGCCTCAATCTCGCCCTCGAATATGATCTTTCGGTTCACACCGGGCTGCATGATGGAGTTGTCGAAATTGAAGCTGGAACCGGCGCTCTCGTATTCTGCCTGCTCCGCCGGTGCGGCACTTTCTACCGGAGCGGGCGCCTCTTCCGCAGCCGGGGCTTCGGGTTGTACTTCGGCCGGCGCTCCGGCAACTGACCCCTCGCCGTAGTAATAATCCAGGCTGGAGTTATCCTGCGTTTTAGGGGCTGCCGCGCATCCCGCCAACAGCATCAGCAGTACGGAAACAGCCAGCACCACCGATAATAGCCTTTTCATTTTTAACCTCCAGAAAACAATAATCGAAGGAGCGCCTTATATGCACGTGCACAACTAAGACGCACAGATTATGAATAATGTTCCATCAGGTCAGTTCCGGATGAGCATTTCCCTCAGCCTTTGGCGGCCGCGGTTTAAACGCGATTTGACAGTACCCACGGAAATGTCCAGAGAATAGGCAATTTCCTCGTAAGTGAGGCCGATGATGTCCCGCAGTATGACCACCTGCCTGTGGTCGTCGGAAAGCGAGTTGATGGCGCGCTGGATATCCTCGGCGCTTTCCAAGGACAGCGCGCACTGTTCGGGAGAATCGCCCGCGCCCGCTTCGAAAGACGCGCCGTTTTCCAGCACATGATCCAGAGACAGCGGCACCTTGCGGCGCTTGCGCAGGCCGTCCAGACAGGTATTGACGGTAAGCCTATAAACCCAGGAGGAAAATGCCGACTGGCCTTTAAATGAGCGGATTCCGCGGTAAACTTTTATCAGCGCCTCCTGCGCCATGTCATAAGCATCTGCCTCGTTGTTCATGTATCGGTACGCGATGTTATATACCCTTTTTTCATACAGCTTGAGCAGCGCTTCCAACGCCGCCGCATCGCTGCTTTGCGCACGCTTTATCAGCAGCGCTTCTTCCTCGGGCATTGACGACCTCCCCTACCGTATCAGCCGAGCCAAAACTCCTTGCAATTATACATGAATTTGCAGTATTTGCCTAGTTGTTTTTCGATAAACATTAACTTGACAGGTCATATCCGATTTTGTTAACTTATTCCCATAATAGAGTTTACATTATAAAGGAGTCTATTG
>JAAXZP010000257.1 GCA_012719815.1 Christensenellaceae bacterium | reverse complement strand
GGTGTTGACGGTGCTGCTGTCTTTGAGCAACATGGACTTCAGCAATATCCAGCCCGCTCTGGTGCACACGCCCGGAGAGATCGCGAAAGCGTCGCTCGGGCTGTTTGCCTTTCCATTTGCGGAGACGGTGGTGATGCTGACCGTGGCAAACGCCATCAAGAAGGGGGACAGCCCGTATAAGCTGTATCTCTCCGCGGTGCTGCTGGGCACGCTGGTGCTGATGGTGGTGCTGGTGCGTAACCTCGCGGTTCTGGGCGCGCCCATGATGAGCTCGCAGTATTTCCCGTCGTACACGATGGCGCGCATCATCCGTGTGGGGGATTTCCTGTCGCGCATCGAGATAACCATTGCGATCAATTTTATACTGGGCGGCATCGTGAAGATATCGCTGTGCCTGCTGGCGGCAGCCAAAACCTCGGCGCGGCTGTTCGGCCTGCCCGATTACCGCCGGATTGTGATGCCGACGGGGCTGCTGATGGCGGCGCTGTGCGTTATCGCATACAACACCCCCATGGAGCTGTTCGCCTTTCTCCCGTCATACACGTATTACGCGCTGCTGTTCCAGGTGGTGATACCGATTATCGTGTGGATTGCGGCGGAGATAGACGCCCGGAAGAAACGCCGGCAGGGCGGAGCGCCCGCGCCAACGCAGCCGCAACCGCAGCAATAGCCACAACCACAACCGCAGGCCCAGGCACAACCGCAGGCGCAGCAATAGCCGGCCTGGCTGATAAGGCAAGAAAGGCCTTTTGGGGACGCTGGCCCATGGTTTTCGACAAGGCGCGCTGCAACGCGGCTGATTGTAAAACCATATAAATATTCCTGTTGACACCGAATCATCGTCATGGCATAATCGTCGTAAATCATAATTATCACCCGAAATAATAACAAAAAGGCAGGATGGAAGCATGGCAGAGTCAAAAAAGGCTTATTTCCGCTGGATTCCGGTATTGGCCGGCATTGCTGTTCAGCTTTGCCTGGGCACGGCGTACATCTGGGGCGTGTTTCAGCCCAAGGTGGTGGAACTGGGCTGGGCGCATACCGACGCGGCGCGGACGTACTCGCTGCTGCTCGGCGTTCTGACGTTCGGCAGCATGGTGGGCGGCAAGATTCAGGACAAGTTGTCACCGACGCCGGTGATTATTATAGGCGGCGTGATACTGGCCGCTGGGTTTTTCCTCGCCGGGCTCGGCACGCCCGAGATGCCCTGGGTGCTGTGGCTGACGTACGGCGTAATGGGCGGCTTCGGCATGGGCATGACGTATACCACCACCATCGCGGTGTGCCAGAAGTGGTTCCCCGACAAGCGCGGGCTGATTACCGGCATTATCGTCTCGGCCCTGGGCTTCGGCGGGCTGGTATTTACGCCGGTGGCCAACGCGCTGATGGACAGCGCCGGCGTGATGGCGACGTTCCAGTGGTTTGCTCTGATATTCCTCGTGGTGACGGTGGTATGCGGCATCATCATCAAGAACCCGCCGCAGGGCTTTAAGCCCGAGGGCTGGACGCCGCCCGCCCCGAAGGAGGGCGCAGCGATAAGGCAGGATTTGACGCCGGGGCAGACGCTAAAGACGCCGCAGTACTATATGGTGACGCTGGAGATGCTGCTGGCGTGCGCCGCGGGGCTGATGGTGATACCCTTTGCCAAGATACTGGGCACCGACGGCGGGCTGACGCCGGAAGTGGCGGCTGTGGGCGTAATGGTGATATCGGGCTTCAACTCGGCGGGCCGGCTGTTCTGGGGCTGGGTTTCCGACAGGCTGGGCTGCAAGAGGACGCTGATTATCCTCATGGTCATCGCGGCCGTGGGGGCGCCGATTGCGGCGCTGGTGAAAGGCGCGTGGGTGCTGGTGCTGATCGGCGCGGTGGGCTTCTCTTACGGCGGGTTCCTCGGCGTGTTCCCGGCGATCACGTCGGAATACTTCGGCCTCCGCAACATGGGCATGAACTACGGCATGGTGATGCTGGGCTTCAGCATCGGCGCGGTGGCGTCGGCTTACGTGGCGGCGTATTTCAAGGAGCTATCGGGCGGCTTCCTCGTGCCGTTCCTGATCGCTTCGGCTGCGGCGGCCGTGGCGGCGGTGCTGACCGCGTTCCTCAAACCGCCGAAGAAAAAGAGCGCCTAAGACATTGGCTTAATAACCTTGCGTTTGACGCAGGTTGGTGATAACATAAAGCCCGTATGCATATCAAAATGCATCGGCTTTTTGACGCGCCGAGAGTGCAAAAACCGGCGCGAAAAAAGCGTGAGACAGTTCAAAAAAACTGAAAAACATAGAAACGCACAGCAAGGCGGAGCTATGAGTGCGTATACAGTGTCAGTTGCTCTACACGCGGCGCAGCGGCGCTTGAAATAGGCGCGCGCCGTTGCTATATTGATACTACACTCCAGGGAATACCAACGAGAGTGTAACAGACCAGGCGGACAGCAGCCGCACAAAGTGCGGTAGCAAACGCAGCCGACAGTAGCGAGGGGAAATGCAGGAGCCAAAGGCTCGGCAGGACCGACGGCGAAGGAGGCTGCAAGCTGGGTAGTCCGGTTAGGGGTCTGACGAGAAGCCGGGATGAAAGCGATGGCTGGAACCACAGGTGGATCGATGACCTCAGGGCCTGATTGCAAAGCTTAAAAGTTTGCAAAGTTGATAGCCGCAAGGGTGTTATGACTTGAATTGGGTTCGCTGGAGTTTCATTTTAGCCGGATCGCAAATGGGCGGTCCGGCTTCGTGCTTTATATTGCCTTCTCGCTTTACCAAGTGAAAAAAATATAGAAACAAATCCATAATTATGATATCAATATTATCAAGGCATGTTTTTTACCATAGGGGGTATTGTTATGAAAAAACCCTGGCTTTCCGCGCTGTATAACATATCAATGCTGCTTCTCTCAGTGACGACAATCATTCTTCTCATCATAGAATCAACCCGGGCTTTAACGAGGGACCAGGCCATAGTACTTGACACAATAGACACCGTTATCCTTGTGATATTTGCGGCCGATTATTTTACAAGGCTTATAATGGCAAAAGGCAAGTGGAAATTCATCAAATCAAATGTTGCCGACCTTCTGTCAATTATACCTTTCAGTCAGGTTTTTCAGGCGCTTCGGGTGCTGAGAGTGGTTAAAATATTCAGGCTTGTAAGACTCACAAGGCTTGGCAGGGCGGCCAGGCTGTTTTCGGTTTTCGGCAAGCTTTGCGGCCGGTGCGCCGCATTCGTGAAAACCAACAATTTTATTTACGCGGCGTATATTGCGGGCTGCGCTGGCCTGTTCGGCGCGGTGGGCATCAGTTACTTTGAAGGCATCGGCATCGGCGATGCGTTATGGTGGTCTGTTGTGACAACGACAACAGTCGGCTACGGGGATATTTCTCCCCGCACGGCGATCGGGAAGCTGATAGCTGTCGTCTTAATGATTGCCGGCATTGGATTTATCAGCATGCTGACGGGTACGATATCCACTTATTTCATTGACAGAGCCCAAAAATCAAAGGAAGAACCGCCCCAAAAAGAAGGCAATTTCATTTTGGATTTAAATGGATTATCCAACGAGGACAAATTGAGCGTTCAAGCCTATGTCGATTTTTTAAAAGCCAGAGCCAGTGGAGTTAAGGCCAACTGAACTGCAAAAAGCCGCCCCGGCGTTATTTCGCGTGCGGGGGGTTTTTCTCCACCTCGACGACGTAGGGGAGATGGCGCCACTGCTCGCCGACATCCATGCCGTAGCCCATCAGCCATGCGGAGGATACCGTAAAGCCCTGGTAGGCGATGGGGATGTCGATGAGGTGCTGGGCGGGGTTGACGAACAGCGCGCACACCTTGACGCTGGCGGGGCCGCGCGTTTCGATGTTCTGTATCAGATAGCCCAGGGTGAGGCCGGTGCGCACGATGTCTTCCACGATCAGCACGTGCCTGCCGGTGATGCTGATGTCCAGGTCTTTGGTGATGCGCACCACGCCGCTGCTGCTGTGGGCGTACGTGCCGATGGCGATGCAATCCGTCTGGACGGGCATGGATATGGCCCGCGTGAGGTCCGCGAAGAAGTAGAGCGAACCGCGCAGCACGGCAATGAGGGCCAGATCCTTGCCGGCGTAATCGGCGGTAATGGCGGCGCCCATCTCGGCGACGCGGCTTTTGATCTGCTCCTCGCTGAAGGCGGTGCGCAGTATGTTGGGCTGCTGCATGGATTAACGCTCCGACGCATTCAGGCCAAAACGCTCGACAAGCGACTTGAAATCCTTCTTGTATACCACCTTGATGTTGATGCCGGGATACAGCTCTTTTAAGCGCTTGCCCTTTTTATTTTTGGCTGTCACGTATTTCTGGTTCATCGTGGTCAGCTCGATATAGGTATCGAACTTGGGCAGGTAGAAATCCGGGCTGAACGCGGATATCACATGGCCGCCCGCGTCCCATTCCACCGGAAAAGTCTTGGGCTCGTAGATCCAGTCGATATGGTACATGTCCAGCAGGCGGGCGAACTCCGCCTCGGCCTGGTTTTTCATGATGGGCAGGTCCGTCACGTTGCACACGCCGCCGTCTTTCTGCTGCGTTTCCTGCTCGATTTTCTGGCGCAGCTCCCGCTGCTCCCTGAGCGCGATGATGGCGGCCACGCATTCGTCCACGCTGAGCGAAGCGGTGTTGAGCATCAGGTCGTACCGCGACGCGTCGGACAGCTCCAGCCCGAACAGCGTGGTGTAGAACTGCTGTTTGCGGTCCGCCAGCGCCAGAATCTGCCGGGCCTGCTCCTCGGAAACGCGGTACTGCTTTTTGATACGCGCGATGCGCACCGGCTTGGGCGCGTAGATGCGCACGTGCAGCGCGTCCTTGTCGCCCGCGAATATTGCCTGGGAGCCAAAGCCCACCACCACGGCGGGGTGCTTTTTTACGTGTTCTTTCAGGCGGCGCGCCGCAAGGTCGATAAACGGCTCGCCGGTGTACGACGGAGTGGTGTAAAACTTCGCGCTTTCGGTGAGCATGTGGCGCTCGTGCGGAGTGGCTTCACTCAGAAAAGTGGGCACGATGGTTTCGCCCGTGATAAGCTCGTAACCCAGCTTCTGCGCCAGCGCCTGAGCCACCTCAGTGCCGAAACTGCCGCGCTGACGGGAAATCGTGATGACTGGCAAGCGAAAAAGACCTCCTTGTCTGCTGATGCAATTATACCATGGATTGTGGTGCGGATAAAGGGGAACACAGTATGATTTTGCCGGAGGCTCTATAAAAGCACGGTGGTGATATTGAAGGAAAAATTAGTTAGAGTACGAAAGGCACAGAAATAAAGACAAGTATTATTTTTATCGTCTTGTTCTCTCCCACGAATGCCCTTGAACTTGGCCATAATTATCCCTTTCTTAAATATCCTTCTAAATATATTGAAAACACATTCCCAAGAGAGGATTATAGCCATAATCTGCCCTTCTGTTATTGCCGGTATTTGAACTCACCACGAGGACTTAAAACGTCGCTAAACCTATCCATCCCCTTCTTTATCCACATGTAATTGTTTATCCTTTATAAACTCTAACGACAGAAAATTCGGATCGGGCGCTGGCACGGTTTACGGCCGAAATGCAATTATTATTGTCGCATGATGCAAAAAGAATAACACGTCGGCGCATAAGCGTATAAAATAATTAGAAAAAGGCCGCTCCAGCCCGTTAGGCGAAGATAACCGCGCGATATGTGAAATAAATGTCAATATCGTTATTTTTCGCACAATGCAGGAAAATTAAGAGACGTTGGCGAAAAGAATAAATAACATCCGAAGTACAACAGAAAAGCGCGTGACGAGAGTTTGCAGCACACCGTAAACGTGAGGGGAAAGCCGCATACGGGCGGCAGAAACACAGGGGTTTACCGGGTTGTGTTAAGGTCACAGAAAAGGAGGTCGAGACCATGTTGGACATTGTGAGAAGAAACTTTCACGAAGCCGGCCTGACCTACAACTACGAGCTGGCGGATGGCACCAAACTGCACTATAACAACTGGAACGGCGAGGGTTTTGTGATCTTCAAAGAGGGCCAGCGCGTGATGTACGTGCCCGTGGAGAACCCGTATCCGTTCGATTATTACGGCGATCCGGTCTATTACGACATCATCGGCTTTGAGGAGAAGCTGCTGAACTGATATGGCTTGCCCCGGCGCAAAACACCGGGGCATTTATATATTATATTAATGGAGATGTCGGGGGCATAGGGCGCGGGCAGGCACTTTGCCTGTACGCGTTCGCCCCTTTTGCCTGTGTGAAGGCGCCGGCGCGCTTTTTTTATGCTGGCCGGACGGAAGGGAGGATACGCATGGGAGCGGTGGTGACGGGAAGAGCGGTATCGGTGCATGGCAAGAAAATGATGTACACCGGCGAGGCGGGCGGGCATACGGTGACGCTGGACTACATCCCGCCTTACGGCGAGGGCGCGGGCTTTATGCCCATGCAGCTATTTCTGGTGAGCCTGGCGGCGTGCCTGGGCAGCACGCTGCGCTACCTCGCGGGCGAATACGGCAGGACGATCACGGATATCAGCGTGGAGGCGCGCGGCACGCGGCGGGACAAGCCGCCCAAGAGCTTCGGCGCTATTGAGTTCGACATCCGCGTGACGTCGCCCGACCTCGATGAGCAGACGCTGGCGCGGCTGGGCGAGCTGGGCAAGACGAAGTACTGCCCGCTGACCACGATGCTGCCGGCCGACGTGGCGGTGACGTTGACGTACCGCATCGACCGTGAATGAGAGGGGTTATTGGGGCTTAACCCCCGGATTAACCCGCTATTAACGCGTTATAACGCGGAATAAACCGCATATAGCTGTAAATAAGCTGTTTATTGTCTCAATTACCGCGGCGGGCGCCCGACGGGACGACAGGAACGGGCGCAGCCCGCCGGCAAGCCTGAGCAACCCAAGGCAAACCCGAAAAGCCCGATAAGGGATAACACGACGGACAGGGCGTGACTGCCCTGTTTTTTTATGCCCTGACGGCCGGAGCGGCTATGCGGCTAACCTTTTGTATGGAATCCGTTATCCTGTTGGATGTGCGTCGGTTGTTTTGGGATACGGCAAAAACCCAAAGCAACCCACTCATAAGCCGCAGCAAGCCGGAAAAACCCAAAGATAACCCAAAAAACCCGATACAGAAACAGATACAGATACAGATACGGATAAGGATACGGATATAAAAAAGAGTGTGTATGTATGCGACACAGACCCTTTTTTCAGGCTTCTGTGAACAGCCGAGCTCAATACGGCTGCCCGTCAGCCTTTTTGGCTGTCCGTTTCCGGGCCGGGCTGCGCCGGCGGGGGGGACGGCGGCC
>JAAXZP010000256.1 GCA_012719815.1 Christensenellaceae bacterium | reverse complement strand
CCCTTGCTGGTACCCATGCGCTCCGCGCCCGCTGCAATCATCTGGTCGCAGATCTCGCGGTTGTTGATGCCGGTGGACGCCTTGACCTTCATGGAATTGCCCACCGTCCGCTTCATCAGCCGCACGTCCTCTACCGTCGCGCCGCCCGAGCCGAAGCCGGTGGACGTCTTCACGAAGTCCGCGCCCGCCTGTTTGGCCAGTTCGCACGCGCGCACCTTCTCTTCGTCGGTGAGGGCACTGGTCTCGATGATGACCTTCACCAGCGCCTTGGGATGCGCCGCGTCTACAACGGCCTTGATGTCCTCATACACGAGGTTGTAGTCGCGGTCCTTCAGCGCGCCGATGTTGATGACCATGTCAACCTCTTCCGCGCCGTTTTTCACGGCCTCTACCGTTTCCACAGCCTTGACGAACGTGGTGGTCGCCCCCAGCGGGAAGCCGATCACGCAGCACGTCTTGACGCCGGTGCCCTTGAGCCGCTCGGCCACAAATTTGACGTGCGTCGGGTTGACGCACACGCTGGCGAAGCCGTACTGAATGGCCTCGTCGCAGAACCTGGCGACGGTTGCCCTTTGGGTTTCGGGCTTTAACACGGTGTGGTCGATATACTTGGCATAAGCCGCGTTGTAACCGCTGCCTTTCGGCGGCACGGGCGCCGGCGCTTCGGCCGCCTGGGCCTGCGCCCGGCTCAATACCTGGCTGGTCACTTCAGCGATGATCTTATCGATATCCATATGTATCTCCTTTTCCTAAAGGCCGCGGGCTAAGTTTTGAAGCCCCGGGCCTTTTTTGGTTTCTCAGTGCATTTCACGGCCGCCGGTCACGTTGAACGCCTGGCCGGTGCAATACTCGCCCGAAGCAGTGAGGAAGAATACGAAGTCCACCACGTCCTGAATATCGGTAAGCCGTCCCAGCGGCACCTTGGCGGTAAACTGCTTTACAACCGCCTCGCGGTCCATCTTGAGGTTCTCGATGTAGCCCGCGCTCACGTTGGCCCACACGCCCGTCTCGTTGGTGATGCCGGGACAGATGGCGTTGATCTTGATGTTGTACTTGGCGAACTCGTACGCCAGCGCCTGTGTCATCACGATCACCGCGCCCTTAGCCGCGCTGTACGGCACCATCAGCGCGGAGCCCGTCTTGCCCGACTTGGACGAGAAGTTGATGATCTTGCCGTCCCTCTGCTTTTTCATGCTGGGCAGCGCGCCCTGAATACAATAAGCCGAGCCGTACACGTTGACCCTGAACATCCGGTCGAATACTGCCTCGTCCACTTCTTCAAACGGCCTGTTGTCCACCACGCCCGCCACGTTGGCCAGCGCGTATATGTCGCCGAGGTCCGCCACGATCCGCTCAAAAGTCTTAAGCACAGCCTGCCTGTCGGTGATGTCCAGCACATAGCTCTTCACCACGTAGCCTTTGTCCGCAAGTCCCTTTGCCGACTCCACAACCAGCGGGTCGATGTCGATCATGGCCACTTTTGCGCCCGACTCGGCGTATTTTTTCGCCACGCCAAAGCCGATGCTCTTGGCCGCTCCCGTTACCACGCATACCTTGCCCACAAGGCTGTCTGAACTCAAACTCATTGTGATACCCTCCATATTTGAATAATAGGATTTTCAGCATTCACCTTTGAGCTGCCTGACCAGCTGGCGCACATCCGGGCTCTGAAACAGCATCGAACCCGCCACAAGCGTATCCACGCCGAGCTCATGTTTGGCGCGCGCGTTCTCCGGCGTCAGCCCGCCGTCCACCTGGATCTCGAAATGAAGCCCTTTCTCACGGCGCAGGCTGACCAGTTCCTCCACTTTGGCGTCCATCTCGTCGATATAAGTCTGGCCGCCAAAACCCACGCACACCGTCACCAGCAGCACCGCGTCCACCGCGTGCAGGTAGTGCGCGATGCTCCTGACAGGCGTAGCGGGATCCAGCGCGACGCCCGCCATCTTGCCACTTTCACGGATGTATTTGATCATTTCAAAGGGATGCGATGTGGCTTCGTGATGAAACAGTATGAGGTCTGCCCCGGCGTCCGCAAACTTTTTGATGAAATCCTGCGGCCGCGATATCATCAGGTGCGCGTCCTTGCGCATTTTGGTGGCCCTGCAGGCCGCTTCGGCGACGCACAGACCCATCGTCAGGTTGGGCACAAAATGGCCGTCCGTCACGTCGATATGCAGCACGTCGCACCCGCCCTGTTCCATACGGGTGATTTCCTCCTGAAGTCTTAAAAAGTCCGCCGAGAGTATCGATGCCGATAGAGCGAGCATGACGTTAACCTCACATATCCGTTTATACTGTCATCATAAACAGCCTATAACATTTTGTCAACGATTCTCGAGTTTATTGCACATTTGTTCACGTATGGGCCATACGACATCCTGCCGCCTGCAATATTATATGAAATTTTGATAACATAATGAACAAATGTGAGCAATTTGCTTGACTTTTTTCAGGAGATTATCTATAGTCATTTTCAGAGGATGCAAGGAGGTATTTTCATGGATGCTGGCGCGACCGACAAGCGCGATCTTTTAATTGCAGTGGCCAAAATGTACTATATCGAAGGGCTGTCCCAGCAGGAAATCGCGCAAAAGGTACACGTATCGCGGCCCACGGTGTCGCGCATGCTGAGCACCGCCCTGCGCGAGGGCATCGTCCAGATCCGCATTGACGACGTGTCGTCCTACGGTCTGGACCTGGCGCGGCGGCTGAGGCAGCGGTTCGGCGTACACGCCATCGTGGTGCCGGGCAGCGACAACCCCGAGGAAAGCAAGCAGAACGTCGGGGCGGCTGCCGCGCGCTACCTGGAGGCGAACGTGCCGAGCGGCTCGCTGCTGGGCATCGCCTGGGGCTCTACATTGAGCCAGGTCGTCAAAAACATCCGCCCCAACACCATCAAGAAGATCGACGTCATCCAGCTCATCGGCGGGATGAGCGACCGCACCAAGGACACCGACGCCAACGCCATGGCGCTGATGCTGTCCCGGGCTCTGGGCGGAGACAGCTATCTGCTGCAGGCGCCGTTCATGGTACAGAGCAAAGTGTTGCGCGACCTGCTGATGGACGAGCCGCACATCCGCGAGCATTTCGCCAAAATACAGGAATGCTCCGTGGCTGTGGTGGGCCTGGGCTCCACCAACCCGGAGCTGTCCGCACAGTTCCGTACCGGCCACATCACCTACGAGGACGCCAAACGTTTGCGCAGCGAAGGCGCTGTGGGCGATATCTGCGGCCGCTATATTGACATCCAGGGCAACCAGTGCCACACGGCCTTAAGCGACCGGATGATCGCCGTCACGCTGGAAGACTTAAAGAAAATACCCGTCGTGGTGGGTGTCGCTTCGGGCCGGATGAAAACGGATATCATCACCGGCGCGCTGCGCGGGCGTTACATCGACGTGCTGGTGACCGACGAGCAGGCCGCCGTATCGGTGCTGGAGATGACGGAGCCAGAAAAAAACTGCCTCAAGGCGGCAAACGGTAATGCGATAATAAAGGCAGCGGCCAATAACCCGCTGCCTGTTTTGCTTCACAAAAGCTTTTCGGATACCGTTATTTTAGGTAAACCTCCCTCGCGCCTTCCCCGGCGTTCGACTGATAGAACGAAGGCGCATATCCGACAGCCTTCGTATATTCTTCTTCCATTATCTTTTTAAACGGTTCAACCCTGTCTTTCCTCACGATGCTGATGTTGCAGCCGCCGAAACCGCCGCCCGTCATGCGCGAGCCGATCACGCCGTCGATCCCCATCGCGATATCAAACACGGCGTCCAGCTCTTTGCCCGTCGCTTCATAATCGTCCCGTATCGAGATATTCGCCTCGCACAGCAGTTTCCCGAACGTTTCGATATCTCCGCTCTCCAGGGCTTTCAATGACTCTACCGTCCTTGCTTCCTCAGTCACGCAGTGCCGCGCGCGCCGGTACAGCACCCGCGCTTCTTCTTTGAAACAGCGCTTAAAGCTTTCCAGCTCATCCAGGCTCATGCTGCACAGATGCGGGTAATTCCCCCCGTTGGCGTTGATAACCGCAAGCGCCTGTTCGCATTCGGCGCGCCTCTGGTTGTACTGCGATTCGGTCAGCTTGTGCGGCGCATTGGTGTTGGTGATGACAATCGTATAATCGCCCAGCTCCAGCGGCACATACCGGTACTCAAGCGTGCTGCAATCAAGGAATATCGCGTGATTTTTCTTCGCCATCGCCGCGGCAAACTGGTCCATTATCCCGCACTTCATGCCGACGTATTTGTTTTCCGCTTCCTGAGCCAGAAGCGCAATCTCCACCATATTCAGTTCGTCTCTTCCGCCCAGCTTCGCGAGCGCGACTGCGGTCGCCACCTCTATGGACGCGGACGAAGACAGCCCCGCGCCGTAGGGCACCGTTCCGTGATACAGAAGATCGCACCCGACAATGGAGTATCCTTTCTGCTGCAGTACATAGGCCACCCCGCATTGATAGCTGCCCCAGGGCAGGTTCTTATAGTTCTCCAGCGCGTGAATATCCGCGGAAACCCTGTCCGGCAGGCTGGTCGCCGCAAGGTTCAGCCGGTCCGTGCCGTTGGGCCTCGCGATAACGACATTGGTCATCTCCAGCGCCACCGGAAGAACGTGCCCGCCGTTGTAGTCGATATGCTCGCCAATCAGGTTGATGCGCCCCGGCGCTTCAAAAATCCGGATACCCTCTTCGGTACCGCCGTATATCCCGATGAATTGCCTGATCAGCTCATGGTATTTCGTCATTTGCCATCCGCCTTTCCGATAAACCTGTTGTACGCCGCGCGAAGCTCCTGCGCTTTATCCTCCGGCCGGGTCGGGTTGCAGTGCGCCCAGGCGCCCGTCTCGCAAGACGCCAGAAACTGCTGTTTGTCCTCCGACCGCATCGGCGTGAAGAACTCGATGTGGAAATGGAAGTCCTCCGCGCCTCCGCTATTCACCGGCGGGTTGTACATGCACATCATGTACGGAAACGGCCTGTCAAACAGGCTGTCGTACATGCCCACCGTATTGCGCAACGCTTCCGCCAGCGCCGTCCTCTGGCTGTCGTCGAAGTCCGTCATACACGGGATATGGTCCTTGGCGATGATCCAGGTACCGTAAGCGAATTCCGAAAAGAACGGTAAAATCACGGCGAAATGCCGGTTTTCAAATATCACCCGGCTGCCCGCTTCCGTCTCGGCTTTGAGCCAGTCGCAGAAAAGGCAGCTGCCCGTTTCTTCTTTATGCTTTCGGGCGCAGTCCAGCTTGAGCTGAATTTTTTTGGGTACAAACGGAAAGGCGTATATCTGGCCGTGCGGGTGCGGCATCGTAACGCCCACAACCTCGCCGCGGTTCTCGAATATCATGATGTATTTGGATTTCTCGTACTTCGACAGCTCGGCGAACCGCTCGCACCACAGGTCTACAAGTTTTCTCACGTGTTCCACGGAAAGCTGCGGCAGCGTCGCGGTATGGTCCGGCGAGTAGAGGATGACCTCGCATTTCCCGTAAGCCTTCGCCACCCTGAAGAAATCAGTCGCCACATCGTCAGGCTCCGGCGGGTCCGGCGAAAGCGCGGGGAAATCGTTGTCATACTTCAAAACGTCAAAACTGTCGGGCACCCGGCCTGACCCCGGACAGAACGGGCACCAGTCTTTGGGCATCTGCGGCCTGTCCTGCCGGGCCGACGCCACCATCACCCAGTCGTTCTTAAACGGATTATATCTCAGTTCTGCCAATTTTCGCTCCTTGCATGCTGTATTAGCGTTTATGCGCAGTGTCCATGCTCTATTTAACCGTAAATAACCGGCGTTGTAAAGCATGCAGGACTGAGCGGCTTTGGCGAAACGGCAGTGCTGAAAAAACAATATAAAATGGCGGACAGCTTCATCCGCCATTTCCAGCGCTTTGCAAACGGATAATCCGCCTACGCCTGCTCAGGCCCGGCCAGCTCCAGCACGCTGCGGGCCGTGGCTTCGTCCGTCACCAGATAGTTCAGCACGTTGGTGCGCAGCGCGCCCAGTATGGACAGTATCTTCTGTTTACCCGCCGCGATACAGAGCACGTTCTCGATGCGGCGCAGGTTCTCCTCGCTGATGCCCATGATGCGGGCGCTGTATTCGTTGTGAATAAACTCGCCCATCAGGTTATACCGGCGCGCGCAGATGTCGCCGATGACCATGTTGCGGTCCGCCTCGTACATCGCTTTCATTTCCGCCGGTTCCACGATCATGCGGGTGGAATACCAGTCGGGCGGCGCGCCCGCGGACACGATGGCGGCGTCCATGTGTTCCCACTTCTCCATGATGGCCTTCATCGACGAGCTCTGCATGTAAAGGTCCCGATCCGCGATGGACTCGGCGATAGCTGGCGCATAGATAAACGTCGGCGTGCCATGCAGCTTCTCCGCAAACATGCGCACCATTTCATTGAGCTGATATTCCGAAGCGATACGCGACGTACCGCCGATCAGCGGCACCACGTTTACGTCGCTCAGCTTGCTGTGGTTGGCAAACGCCAGCATGAATTCGTAACAGGTAGTGCCCCAGGCAATGCCCACGGTGGTATTGCTTTTCAGTATGTTCTCAGCGTAATCGGCTCCCTGAGACGCAACGACCTTGGTAATGAGGTGAATGGATTCGATGGCGGTGGGCACCACCACGCAGCCTTTCAGCCCAAAACGGCGGGAAAGCGCGTCCGCGACATCCGCCACGTTCTTTTTGGGATCCTTGATGCTGATTTCCACAATGCCGAATTCACGGGCTGCAGATAGTATCATGGAGATGGATGAACGGGAAATGCCGAGCTGCTGTGCAATCTTCTCCTGCGTCAGCCCTTCCATATAATACATTTTTGCGACCTGAACCATTAACTGAATGTCGTATCGCGCTTTCATCATATTTTTATACCATCTCCATTCGTTATTGCAGCGTCCTCCACTCGGCCCAGACAGGATCCAACGCTTTAATAAGGTCTTTATAAATACCGTATTTTCTTTGGTATATATCCGCGTTTGCCGCATCCGGCTCGCAGCGGTACCGCACGCGCGTCATGCGCTCGGCCGCCGCCACCAAATCCGGCACGTCGCCCGCGGCTACAGCCACCGTCATCGCCGCGCCCAGCGTGCCCATCTCCCGCGCGTCCGCCACCTCGATGGGCATCTGCAGCACGTCCGCGAACATCTGCACCCACAGCGGCGATTCCGCCGCACCGCCCGAGCTGCGCGCCTTCTGGGGGACATCAGTAAACCGCAGCAGCCGTTCGATGTGCATTTTGGTGGAAAACACCACGCCTTCGTACATCGAACGCACCATATGGGCCTTGCTCTGCGAGCCGTCGATGCCCATGAAGCAGGCCTTGGCGTCCGGGTTGACGTTGGTGCCATACAGGAACGGCAGGAAGATGATACCCACGTCCTGCGGCTTTAATGACCCAACCAGGCTGTTGCAGTACTCGTAAACATTGTCCCGGCGCCGCCCTTCATCATCCGTCAGAAAGCTGTTGATAAACCATTCCAGGTTGCCGGCCGACGTCATGCTGCCCTCTGTGGTGAGATAGTACCCCTCCCGGCAGAACAGCGACGTTAAGAACAAATCCTCGGACCATACGGGTACGCGCGACACGAAGCTGTTGATGCTCCAGGTGCCGGCTATCACCGACAGCGTACCTTCGTCGGTCACACCGGCGGCCAAACAACACGAAACGCAGTCAAACAGGCCTCCGGACACCAATGTCCCTTCCACCAAGCCGGTCTGCTGCGCCGCTTCCCGTGTGACGCGTCCACAAATGTCGGTGGACATCTTCAGCGGCGGGAATAAGTATTTATATGCCTTCAGGCCAAATTCAGAGAGTATTTTATCATCATACTCCTTTGTTTGCAAGTCCATCGCACTGATGGCGGACATATCGGTAATCTCGCCGTAAACCTCGCCGGTTAAGCGGTAACGGATGTAATCCTTGCACTGCAGCACCCACCGCGTGCGTTTTATAACCTCGGGCTGGTGCTCCAAATACCAGGCGAGTATCGCCACAGGCTGCCCTGCGTAGAGCATCTGCATTGTTTTAGGAAGGATGCGCGTATGCACGCCGTCCTTCACCCAGCGGCGCACCACGTCAGCCGCTCGGGTATCGGTGGACACAATGCCGGGAGCCGACGGTCTCCCGTCCTCCCCGATCATGTAGGCGCCGTTGCCATGGCCCGACACCGCCACCCCGGCGATGTCGTGCGGGTCAACGCCGGACTTTGCGATGACCTCCCGAATCACCTGCGCGTTAAGCTCCCACAGACGGTCGCTGTTGCGCTCCACAAACCCGCCGCGGCGGATAACAGGAACGGCGGATACGCCCGCTACGGCAACCTCGCGGCCGTCCGGGGTATACAGCGATGCCTTGACCTTGCTGCCGCCGTTGTCCAGGCCCAGATAATACCTTGCCATGGCGCTCCCCCTCTTATATTGATCGCAATATCCGCACCGGCTGCGCTCATGCCGCTATGAACGCACCAGCTCCACAGCCCTTTGTATCACGCCGTCCTTATCCGGCACGGCGCGCGCTTCCAGCACAGGGCTGAAAGGTATCGGCACGTCCAGACCGCCGTAACGCCGTATCGGCGCTTTTAAGCGGTAAAACGCGTCGCTTTCCGCGATCACCGCCGCCAGCTCGCCGCCGAAGCCGCCCGTCTGACACGCTTCGTGCACGATCAGCACGCGGCCCGTCTTTTTTGCCGATGCGATAATCGTCTCCTTATCCAGCGGCACCAGCGTGCGCGGGTCCACCACTTCCGCGCTGACCCCGTACCGGGCTTCCAGCTCTTCAGCGGCTTTTAGGCACATGGGCAGCATGCGGCCGTAAGTGATGATGGTAATATCCGTGCCCGTCCGGTGCACCGCCGCCCTGCCCAGCGGCACGATGTATTCGCCTTCCGGCACAGGACCTGTGGTCTTGTACAGCAGTTTCTGCTCCAGGAAAAGCACCGGGTTGTCGTCGCGGATGGCTGCGGTAAGCAGGCCCTTGGCGTCCGCCGGCGTGGACGGGATCACCACTTTAAGCCCCGGCACGTTGCAGAACCACGCCTCCGGGCTCTGGCAGTGCTGGGCTGCCGCGCCCGTGCCCGACCCGGCCGGCGCGCGCACCACCATCGGCACTTTCGCCGTACCGCCGAACATATAGCGCATCTTGGCCGCCTGGTTGACCAGCTGGTCCATCGCTATCGTGAGAAAATCGCTGAACATGATCTCCGCGATGGGACGCATGCCCGTTACCGCGGCGCCTGCCGCCGCGCCCACGATTGCCGCCTCGGATATAGGCGTCTCCCGCACGCGCTCCGGGCCAAACTCCTCCAGCATGCCCGCGGTGACGCCAAACGCGCCGCCGTACACGCCGATGTCCTCTCCCATCAGGAACACGTCTTCATCGCGGCGCATCTCCAGCGTCATCGCTTCCCGCAGCGCCTGCGCGTATGTCAGCTCTCTCATAGGCCCGCCTCCTTCATGCGTACACGCCCTGCGCGACTGTGTCGGGAGAAGGGTACGGGCTGTTGTTCGCAAACGCCACCGCGTCCTCAATGCGCTGCCGCGCGGCTTCGGCCATCGCATCCAGCTCCTCGGCCGTAAAAAACCCGCGGTCTATCAGATATGCGCGCATCCGCTCAATCGGGTCTTTTTTCTTCCAAACCTCAATCTCTTCCGCGGTCCGGTATTTGTTGGTGTCGCTCTTGGAATGGCCGCAGTAGCGGTAAGTATCGCACACCAGCAGCATCGGCCCGCTGCTGCGCACATACGCCCGCGCCTTTTTGGCCGCTTCGTACACCGCAATTGCGTCGTTGCCGTCCACCGTCTCGCCCGGCATGCCGTAGCTCGCCGCGCGGACTGAAATGTCGCTGATCGCCATCGAACGGCTGCGGTGTGTCGACATGCCGTACTTGTTGTCCTCGCAGACGAACAGCACCGGCAGTTTCCAGAGGGAAGCGAGGTTGAGCGATTCGTGAAACGCCCCTTCGTTGCTTGCGCCGTCCCCGAAAAAGCACACCACGATGCGATTCATGCGCTTCATGAGCGTCGTAAGCCCCGCTCCCACCGCGAGCGGTATGCCGCCGCCCACCACGCCGTTCGCGCCGAGGTTGCCGCCCTCAATGTCGGCGATATGCATGGAGCCGCCCCGGCCCCTGCAATAGCCGTCCTGTTTGCCCATGAACTCCGCCATCATGCGGTTTATGTCGATGCCTTTCGCGATGACATGCCCGTGACCGCGGTGGGTGCTGGATATGATATCCTGCGGCTCCAGCGCACAGCACACGCCGACAGCCGTTGCTTCCTCTCCGATATACGGGTGCATGGTACCATGCATGGTGCCCGATTTGAACAGGGAGAGCGCCTTTTCCTCAAAGCTGCGTATCAGCAGCATTTTATTATACATCTCAGCCAGCTTACTGATATTGGCCATGCTTATCCTTTCTGCGATAAAGAGTATACGCCTTCCAAAGCCACGCTTTGTCAGCGTACGCCCATTTTATCACAAAGCCATATCGACAGAAAGTAAATTTTTATTGATTAACGGCAGTCCCCTGATCAAACGTCACGCTATGATGCGGCCCGCAGGCGTCGTTGTATTTCGCGAGCAGAAACTCCCGCGCCTGCGCCACATATTCGATGGAGGCCTCCCTGTCGTCCGTCGCCCACATCTCGGCCACCAGCAGCCCGCGGTAGCGCATCTGCCTCAATAGCTTAAAGAAGCGGACGAAATCCACCGTGCCCTGCCCGTAGGGTATGTCGCGCGTTTTGCCGGGTATCGTGTCCTTGAGGTGGATGGCCACAATATGGTCACGGCCGCTTTTAAAATCGCGCGCGGAGTTCCGACCCATCGACGTCAGATTGCCCACATCCGGATAAACGTTCAGATACGGCGCACCCACCCTGCGGATATACCGCATCACTTTGGAGATGGAGTCCATCAGATTGGTATCCATCGTCTCGATGGCGAGCACCACGCCGCGGCTCGCGGCATATTCCGTCACCTCATTCAGCGCGGCGCCGAAGAGCGCGCGCGTCTTTGCGTTGGGCGTACCGTAATACTCGTCGTACCCCGCAAGCTGCACGATGCGGATGCCAACGTCCAGCGAGAAATCCACCGCGTCCCGGATCAGCTGGATACCGGTCCCGCGCACTTCCTCATCCTCAGAGCCTATGGGAAAACGGCGGTTGCCCGAAAGGCACATGGTCAGTATCGGCATGCGCTGGCGGCGCACGGCGGCTACCAGCTCGTCGCGCTGCTCCGGCGTCCACTTGACGCGCGCCAGCTTTTCGTCCGACTCATCTATGCTGATCTCCAGAAAATCATAACCCGCCTTTTTCGCGGCCTTGAGGCGCTCATCCCACGTCATGTCGGCAGGCAGAGCTTTTTCATAAAGGCCCAAAAGGCAGCCGTTGATTCTCGTCACAAAAGAAACCCCTTTCTTCAAAAAGCTGCTGCGAAATCCGCTCTATCGGCCCTGCCCCACGTCCTTGAATATCTCCGCCGCATGGTCGGACTGCTCCTGTGTCAGACAGGCGGGTACGCCCGCAGCCTTGGCCGCCAGATACGCCTTTGCCGTCTCCTCCATATAGATGGCGGCATACATCGCTTCCTTCAGGTTGGCACCCACCGTTACCACCCCGTGGTGCTTGAGTATCACCGCGCGCCGGTTGCCGATATGCTTCACCGTCTCGATACCCATGTTGAGACTCGCCGGCGAGCTGTAAGGCGCCACGTTCACTTCGCCCAGCGTCACGTTGGAAAGCGTTGTCGTAACCGCCGGCAGCTTGTCTTCGATGAGGCCCACCGCTGTGGCGTACACCTGGTGCGTATGGATGATGGCGTTCACATGCGGCATGTGTTTATAGATATACAGCAGCGCCACGGTGTCCACTGAAGGCTTCAGTACGCCTTCCTTGATATTCCCATCTATATCCATAAGCAGGATGTCTTCCGGCTTCATTGTCTCGTAATACATGCCCGAGGGGGTCACCAGTATATCCCCATTCGGCAGGCGCATGCTGACGTTGCCTCCGGCCAGCGCCACCAGACCGTATTCCTTTATCGTAAGCGCCGTGTCGATAACGGCCTGTTTTTCCTTTTCATACATAGCTGTACCCTCCTGTATTGCTGTAATGACTCTAACATATGTTATTACACTTGTCAAACATATTCCTTAACAATTGTTTCGCCCTTCGCCGCAATCTAAAACAAGGACTCCCTGAAAGCCAGCCAATTTTTTTCCCCTGTCCAACGCTTGACAAATGGTGTATAATGGCTCTCGGACACCCTGCGGGTGACCCACCGAACAAAGGAGAAGAAGTAATATATGATCCTCAGAAAAATAATTGCTTTGGCGCTGGGCCTGCTGCTGCTGATATTCGGCGGCTGCAGCCTGATCGAGAAGGACGAGGAGTTGGCCGAGCAGCTCGAAAACAGCAAAACGATTATCGAGTACAACGGCACTGCTGTCACCAAAGGCGATGTCACCAAACAAATGACCCAGTATTTGGCTACCACCTCCAGCAGCATTGACTCTATCAAGAGCCTGGGCGACGACACCTGGAAGCAGTTCAAGGAATCGTTCATCAAGCAATGCGCCGCCAACCTGATCGCGCTGGACAAAGCCAAGGAACTGGGGCTGGATCAGCTGACCGACGAGCAGCAGGCCAATATCGACGAAGCCTACAACTCGACAATGTCCACGCTGGAGTCGATGTTCGCCCCTGTTGCGCAGGCGGCTGTGGAAGAAGACCCCTCCCTCGACTACGATACCGAGTATCAGAAGCTGGTGGAGAACTACCTGAACTCGGCCGGCTATGACCTGGAGACCCTGCGCGACGATCTTGTCAAGCAGACCATACTCACCACGGTCAAGGAGCACTTTATCAAGGACGTCACTGTCACCGACGAGAGAGTGCGGAGCAACTATGAGGCCACGCTTGAAATCCAAAAGGGCAACATCGAGCAGGACCCAAAAAACTTCTCGCTGCAGGAATCCCTGGGCAGCACCATACTTTATTATCCCGAGGGCTATATGAAGGTCCGCCACATCCTCATCGCCTTCGACGAAGACACCAAGTCCAAAGCGCTGAAGGCTTACTCAGCGACCGGCGATAACACCGAATACGACAAAATCATCGCGGACGCGCTGCCCACCATACAGCCCAAGGTGGACGAGGTGGTCGCCAGGATGAAAGCCGGTGAGGACTTTACCGCGCTGATCGACGAATACAACTCGGACGCCAACATGAACCTCGAACCAGCTCATTCCGAGGGTCAGGTGGTCGGCCCATACAGCACCGATGTGATCATCCCCGGATATCTCGACGCCGTGGCCAAACTGAACGCCGTGGGCGACTACACCACCATCACCACCTACTCCGGCTGCTATATCATCCGCTGCGAAAAGCTGCTGGCGGGGCCTGTGCCGTTTGACGAGGTGAAGGACACATTAAAGTCCAATCTTCTCGCCAGCGAGCAGGAAGCCAAGTGGTCGGAGATAACCAGCGGCTGGCTCGAAGAGGCCCAGAATGCCGGCAAGCTCAAGATGTATCCCGACCGGTATTAAACTTTCAGGGTTCCCGCCTCTCCCGCGCCGCAGTGCCGGGGGAGGCTTTTTTGCGCTTTGGCGACATGCGCCGCCGGTTACTCGGCCGCTAATTTCTCCTTGGACAGCACATGGTTGAGCGCCACCGCCAGCACCAGCACCACGCCGATCGCAAGCGACTGCCAGTAAGGCGCTATCACCGATTTTAAGCCCAGCGTCAGGCACGCGATAATCAGCGCGCCGATCACAGACTTTATAACCGAGCCTTCGCCGCCCGTGAACGCTGTGCCGCCCAGCAGCACCGCGATAATGGCCTGCGTCTCCGTACCGGCTCCGGTATACGGCTCGCCGATCGTCAGATAGCTGCCGCGAGCCACGCCCGACAGCGCGGACAGCACGCCCAGCAGCACGTATACGCCCCAGACCACCTTGACGGCGTTGATGCCCGACAGCTCCGCTGCCGTCCTGTTGCCGCCCACCGCGGCCACGTATTTGCCCAGTACCGTATAGCGCTGCACAATCACCAGCAGGACGATGATCACAATGGTCATGATCAGTGCCCACGACAGGCCGGTGCCCGGGATGACCTCATTGCGGGCAAATTCGCCTATCCACTCGGGCATTTTGTGCAAGTCGTCGCTCTTGATGGCCGAAACGCCTTCGGGTACCAGATAACGGGCCACGCCCTGGTATACGTTCATCGTAATCAGCGTGGCGATAACCGGCGTAATGCGCATCTTCATCACCAGCCAGCCGTTGATGAAGCCCAGCACCACGCCCAGCGCCGCGGTCAGGAAAAACGCAGCCACAAAACCGAACCCGTCGCGCACAAGAATCGCGTAGACGACCGTGGTCAGGCTCAGTATGCTGCCCACCGACAGGTCGATGTTACCGGATATCATGATCAGTGTAAAACCGCCGCTGATAATCAGTATCGGCACCGACAGCCGCAGCACGTTGGTGATGTTGTCCCAGAAGAGGAAATTGCCCCTCTGGAACATCTCTCCTTTAAGTAAGCTCAGCACCAGCACAACCAGTACCAGTATGGCATACACGTACACGCTCTTGATGATGTGCCGGCTCGTAAAACGCCTGCGGTCCGGCGCGATACCCTTATTCTCCATGATGCTCACCTTATCCTTACTCATTCCTGATCACCTCCGGCGTCACGCGTTGCGTTTGTCAAGGGCATATCTTTGCGCCAGTATCGCAAAGAAGGTCACCACGCCCTTCAATATGAACTGCCATTCAGGCCGGAGCAGCAGGCTGGTTGCCGCCGAAGCGATGACGCCGAGTATGAACGCGCCCACCACGGTGCCCGCCACCGAACCGAAACCGCCGTTGATGCTCGTACCGCCCAGCAGCGTCACCACCAGCGCGTTAAACTCAAATCCTTCTCCGCGGGTAGATATCGCCGCCCGGCTCTCGGACGCGAGTATGATGCCCGTTATGCCGGCCAGCAGTGAGCTTAACAGGTAAAGCAGCGTGATATGCCGTTCCACCTTGATGCCCGACAGGCGTGCCGCCTGCTGGTTCGCGCCGATAAGGTAAGTCCGCCGGCCGAACGTCGTCTTTTTTTCCACAAACAAAGCGAGCAGTACCAGCACCAGCGCGATAACCACCGCAATCTTGATGGGGCCAAACAGCGTCCAGTTGCCCACCACGCCGTAAATATCCGGCAGGCCCGCGCTGCGCTGCGCCCCCTGGGTCAGCACTTCCGCCACGCCGCGCGCTATCGACATGGTGCCCAGCGTCACGATGATGGAAGCCACCTTCAGCTTGGCGATAAAGAACGCGTTGATCGCGCCGATCACCAGGCTGCCCAGCAGCGCCAGCACTACGCTGACGCCGTAGTCCATGCCAAGGCCGGTGGCCAGCTCCGAGAAGCCTTCCTGCTGGGTCTGGCAGAAATACGCCGACAGCGCACCGGACATCGCGATGATGCCGCCCACCGACATGTCGAAATTGCCGGTAATCAGCAGAAACGTCACGCCGATGCCGAGTATCACGATGTACCAGTTGTTGGCCAGAAGGTTCAGCACAATGTCCATCGAGAAGTATCTCGGTATGCAGATGCTCGCCAGCGCAAACGCGACGATCAGCACCACCAGCATGGAGAGGTTGATAAACGATTCGTTGCTCATCTTTCCTCTGCCCAACAGGTCGATCCGCTTATTCACCGTCACACACCCCCCCAGTGCAAATATGGATGATCTTCTGCGCGTCGATTTCCTGGCCGTTTTCTATCTCGGCTCTTATCTCGCCCTCATACAGCAGGAAAATGCGGTCGCAGGAATTCAGTATTTCAGGCAGCTCGGACGAGAAGAACAGAATGGATTTGCCCTCCTGAGCCAGCTCCCGAATGATATGGTATATCTCGGATTTCGCACCCACGTCTATGCCGCGCGTGGGTTCGTCCAGCAGCAGCAGCGACGCGTCCGCAAACAGGCATTTGGAGAACACCACTTTTTGCTGGTTGCCGCCCGATAGCTTCGCCGTCTCTTTCTCCATGGTGTCTGTCTTGATGTCCAGTTTTTCGATGTATTCGCGGGCAGCGGCTTTCTCCTTGGCAACGCTGATGAGCCCGCCGCGGGAGATTTTCTTCATGTTCATGACCGGAATGTTGCGGCGGATGGTCAGCAGCGTGAAAAGCCCCTGCGTGCGCCGCTCTTCGGGCACGAACGCAATGCCCGCTTTAATCGATTTTGCGGGCGACTGGCCCAGCTTCTTTCCGGCAAACTTGACCTGCCCGGTGTAACTGTCCGCGCCGAATATCGCGCGGGCCAGTTCCGTCTTGCCGGAACCCACCAGCCCGTAGAAGCCCACGATCTCGCCCTTTTTCACATCGAAAGAGATATTGCGGAGCTTGTGATTGGAGAGGTTTTTCACCCGAAGCAGCACCTCATCCGAACGGTTCTCCCGAGGCACATAGGACTCCATCACCGTCTTGCCGATCATCATGCGGATAAGCTCCATGCGGTCTTTCACTTCGGATAGCGGCTTGGTTGCAATTTGCTTACCGTCCCGCATCACCGTCACGTAGTCGCCCAGCTCGAATATCTCGTCCAGCCGGTGCGATATGTAGATGACGGTCACGTTCTGCTCGCTCAGTCCTTTCACAATGGAGAATAGCCTCTTGATCTCCCCTTCCGACAGCGCTGCAGTGGGCTCATCCATGATGATGATATCCGCGTCCGACGCGACGGCTTTGGCGATCTCAATGATTTGCTTTTTAGCCACGCTCAGGCGGGACACACGCTCCTTCGGG
>JAAXZP010000255.1 GCA_012719815.1 Christensenellaceae bacterium | reverse complement strand
GTCCATATATTTTAACGGTTACTTTCTGATCCTGAAAGCTGGCGCTGATAAAAACGCTATAATTTTTCGGGTTTCTAATCTTGAGATCCTTGGTATCCCAGGTGAGGGTAGAATCCTGTCCGATCGGCAGGTAGTCGGACGGCCAGGTATGCCGATGCCGCTCAACAATTTCGAGGTCGGCCAGAAGGGCCGCATTGTAGAGCGTACCCGCCAATTGACAGATGCCGCCGCCCACCTCGTCTACCAGGATGCCGTCGGAGATGGCCGATGCCGGCAGGTAGCCTTTTTCCGTTGTCCGCTGGCCGACCAGCCCGTTGATGGACAGCGTTTCGCCCGGCTTGATTTCAATGCCGTTGACAGCGGCAGTGATCAGCGAAATGTTGACGTTGCGGTTCGGGTTATAGGCAGCTGTTGTCTCAAAGGTGGAGACCAGCACGGTGTTCTTTTTCAGATCGCTGACGGTGATATCCGCGGGCGCGGGTTCGCCCGTTACCTGCACGACAGCGTTTTCGCCGGAAATGAGTGCGGTTTTTACATCATGCATGAGCTTGTCGATATTGATTCTGACCCCGTCCTGATCCGGCATATAGGAAAAAGGCTCCGTTTCGGCGTCGAAGACAGCCACAGCATTAACGGGGTTTACGGCGCGCTCCTTTGCATACTGCTCCAGCTTTTTGCGCAGGAGGGCTTCGTCCAGCACCAGCTCCGGCTGGAAGTTGACGCCGCGAGACAGGTATGCTGTCTTGTTGAAGCGCTGCTCGGTGGTGTCGGTTTCCATCTTGTTGTATTGATAGGCTTTGTTGATGACGCCGGTGATGTCGTAGGAGAGTCCAAGGTCAGCAGCGCTCAGCTCCAGTTGCTCATCCATATAGCAGAGGGTAATGCGCCGCCCGGACAGCTTCTGCTGCAGCTTGTCTGTGACGACAGCCCGTGCTTCCTCCTTCGTCATGCCGGACACATTGATGCCGTCCACCAGAACACCGGAAGCAATGCGTTTTTCGGAGAGGAGATTGCTGATACCGGCGAAACCGCAGAATAGGAAAAATGCCGCAACCATACCGCCGATAAGCAGTACATTGATGAAAAATTTCCTGTCTATCAGTTTCCCCTTACCCCGATTCATATAAATGATACCTGTTTATGATACCTGTTTTTGGCTGTAATTGAGTTTTTGCAGTATTTCTTTTAATTTCACTTTATCGTTTGGTTCAAGTATATACATTTTATTTAAAACTTCCATCCATTTTTTTCGAGCCTGTTCGATTTTATTCGACAGAACGAGGCATTCCAGCAGCATGATGTCCACACGCTTGCGCTGGGTCGGCGGCGCGAGCTCCAGGCAGGCTTCGATAATCTGCGCGGCGTAGTTGTATTTGCCTTCCCTGACCAGTTCTTCCGCTTTGGCAATGAGCGCGTCGAAGCGGCTTGGCTGCGCCGGTTCCGCGGATACCTCTTCGGCGGTTTCTTTCTGAGCCTGATCGGCAGCAGCTTCCCCAACCGCTTCTGCCTGCACCGGCTCTGCCGCAGCTGGCTCGACAGCGCCAGTTTCCTCGGCAGCTTCGGCCTGTGCCGCCATCGGTTCTGTAACAGTTCCCTCGGCGATTTCCGCATGCACCGGCTCTGTGGCAGCGTCCACATCAACTTCTGGCTGTACCGGCTCGGTGGTTGCTTCCCCAGCGGCTTCAGCCTGCGTCGACTCTATGGCAGCTTCCTCGATAACGCTGGCCTGTATCGGCTCCGCTGCAACTTCTTCGGTGGCTTCCACATGCGCCATCGGTTCTGTAACAGTTTCCTCCATACCGGCAGCCTGCGCCGGTTCTGCGGTGGTTTCCCCGACGGTTTGTGCCGGTTCTGCGATACCTTCCTCGTCGGAGACGGCCTGTACCGGCTCTGCGGCAATTTCCGCGATAACAATTTCTACCTGTGCCGGCTCGATAGCGGCTTCCCCGACGTCTACTGGTTCTGTGCCAACTTCCTCGGCAGCTTCCACCTGCGCCAGCTCTGAAATGGCTTCCTCGATAGCCTCCACTTTTGCCGGCTCTGAAACGGCTTCCTGAATGGCTTCAGCCAGTGCCGGTTCGGCAGCAACAGCCTCGGCGGTAGCTTCTGCAACAGCACCTTCGTCGAAGACAGCCTGTGCCGGTTCCGTGAAACCTTCCTCGGCGGATTCGGCCTGCACCGGTTCTGCGGCGACTTCGTCGGCAGATTCTGTTTGTACAGGCTCAAGGAAAGCTTCTTCGGCAGCCTCAGCCTGCGTTATGGGCTCTGCGGAAACTTCTTTGTCAGGCACATTCTGTACAAACCCGGTGACAGTTTCCCCGGCGGCTTCTGCCTTTGGCGACTTGGAGAAAGCTACTGCCCCTACCTGTGGCTCAGAGACAGCTTCTGTAGCCACAGCATTTGCCGATTCGGTGATAACCTCCTCGATGATAACGGTTTTTTCCGGTTCCGTAACGACTTCCTCGTTGGATACAGCCTGCACGGATTCTGCAGCAACCGCTTTGAGAGCGTCAGCCTGCACCAGTCCTCCTGCGATAACTTCCTCGGCGATTTCGACCTGGGGCGGCGGTTCTGCAGCAATTTCTTCTATATTGCCAGTCTGCGCCGATTCAGCGGCAACTTTTCCGGCGGCGGCAGGTGTCATCATGACTTCCTCTGCGGTTGCCGGCTTCACAGTGATTTTCGCGGCAGGCTCAAGCTGTGACGGTTCGGTGATAACTTTCCTGGTAACAGGCTGCACCGGTTTTTGCCTTATGGGCATCTCGTCCGGAATGACCATGGTCCCGATGATCTCGCCGACGGACTCCTGCGAAGCGCGGGCCCGAGAAGACGCGGCTCCTGCCCTGATAATTTCCAGAGCCCGCTCTTTCAATGGCTTTTCGGGTTTGGAGTCTGCAGCCTGTAGGCTTGCCTTATTGATGCGTATAACCTCGACATTGCCAATCATTTCTTTGCGGGCCTTGTCGGGCTTTGTTTTCTGTACGCGGACGGGTTTAGATAACGACTCGGCTTTCGCAGCAGTGGTATCTGAAAAAACAGGAGAGCCGTTCCGCCTCCCGATAGCATTGACGATAAGGTGCAGGGCTGCGTAAACGGCGACCAGAATAACGGCAATAAAAACCAGCGTCCATATCAGGTTCCGGAAGCTGGAAAAGTAGTAAGGATAATAGAGTACAAAACATGCAATGGCGCCTGTGATGACAAGAATAACAGAACCGATGACGGAATAGACCAGATTTCTCCGGTTAATCAGAATATTGACGAGGACACCAGCCAACACCCCAAGCCCGATAAGAAGCAAATAAAACAACAATGAGTGAAGATCCCTTCTGTATATTTTTCAGTTTCTTCCTCATAATAACCCCGTTTGCCGGATGGTAAACACGAAAACCAGCCGCGCACTCCCGGCGAAGGCCGGAGAACAGCCCTGCGCGGCGCCGGGCATCTACCACATCAACACCATACGGCTAAGCGGGATATTACTTAATATTATATATTTAATCATAGGCCGAAAATAAAGTCAACTTATGTACAGTTTTGGATTTTGGCCCGATATTTGTCGGCCAGGGCGCTCAATTTCAGGAATTAAATGAGGCGGCCGAAGAACAAGGGATAACCCTCTTTGTCCCCGGCCGTCCTGAGAGTTTAAAACTTGACCAGATCGGAGAGATAAGCACTCAGCTGTCCAATCTCCAGACGGATCTGCTTCATGGTATCGCGGTCGCGCACCGTCACGGTGTTCGTTTCCAGCGTCTCAAAGTCAATGGTGATGCAGCAAGGCGTGCCGATCTCGTCCTGACGGCGGTAGCGCTTGCCGATGCTGCCCGTCGTGTCGAAGTCCACCATGTGGTCCTTGAGCAGCATGTGGTAAACTTCCTGCGCCTTGTCGTTGAGCTGTTTTTGCAGCGGCAGTACGGCGGCCTTGAACGGCGCGAGCACGGGAGAGAGGCGCAGCACCACGCGCGTCTCGTTTTCCAGCTGCTCCTCGTCGTAAGCGTCGCACAGAAACGCCAGCGCTACGCGGTCCGCGCCCAGCGACGGTTCAATGCAGTAGGGCAGGAACTTCTCGTTGGTGACCGGATCCACGTATTCCATGCTCTGGCCCGAGGTGTTCTGATGCTGCTTGAGGTCGAAATCCGTGCGGTCTGCGATGCCCCACAGCTCGCCCCAGCCGAACGGGAAATGATACTCGATGTCGGTGGTCGCGTTGGAATAGTGCGACAGCTCCTCCGGGGCGTGATCGCGCATCTTGATGTTCTCAGGCTTCATGCCCAGCGATACCAGCCAGTTGTAGCAGAATTCCTTCCAGTAGTCGAACCACTTCATCTCCTCGGCGGGCGCGCAGAAAAACTCCAGCTCCATCTGCTCAAACTCGCGCGTGCGGAAAATGAAGTTGCCCGGCGTGATCTCGTTGCGGAACGACTTGCCGATCTGCCCGATGCCGAAAGGCAGGCGCTTGCGCGTGGTGCGCAGCACGTTTTTGAAGTTGACGAATATGCCCTGCGCGGTTTCGGGCCTGAGGTAGATTTGGCTCGCGGAGTCTTCCGTGACGCCCTGGAACGTCTTGAACATCAGGTTGAACTTCCGGATGCCCGTAAAGTTGTGCTTGCCGCACGCGGGGCAGTTAATGACATTTTCCTCGATAAAAGCTTCCATCTCGGAAAGGTCCATGCCCGCCACAGTCATTTTTATTCCCTTTTTGGCGGCATAGTCCTCGATAAGCTGGTCGGCGCGCCAGCGGGATTTACACTCCTTGCAGTCCATCAGCGGGTCGGAGAAACCGCCCACATGGCCGGACGCTACCCATACCTGCGGGTTCATCAGTATGGCCGCATCGATGCCCACGTTGTACGGACATTCCTTGATGAACTTCTTCCACCAGGCCTGTTTTATGTTGTTCTTGAACTCCACGCCCAGCGGGCCGTAGTCCCATGAGTTGGCGAGACCGCCGTAAATTTCGGAACCGGGATACACAAAGCCCCGGTTTTTGCAGAGCGCCACGATGCGCTCCATCGTCTGCTTATCCTTCTTCATACTTCCTCCGCCTTGTTCATTCTGCCTTGTTTTTCTGTAAATAAAAAATCACTTCAAGTCCTCGCAAGGGACGAAAAGTGATGACTTTCCGCGGTTCCACCCTCGTTGGCATGTCGAGTCACATGCCCGCTTCATGGCTTCCGGCGTGTCATACAGCCTCCGGGCTGTAAGTAAAGCGCCCATGCTCCTGCCGCCGCCGCGGGCTTTCACCTACCCCGCGTCGCTTTGCCGGCGTATTCGCAGAGAGCATGCTCTTTAACCGGAACGATATTGAGTTTGCGCTATACCGCAGTAATCGCTTCAAGTGTATTCAATATAGCAGAAGACGGCGGCAAGCGCAATACCGGCCGGCAATTTTATGCGCCGGGATGCCTTGACATTGCGGACAGGGCTGTTATAGTAAAATGGCTGTTGATAGTTTTACTGGCATTTGCCATCGCTGGGGGTTGGGGTATGGTAGAACTGAAGGTAGAAAAAGAACGGGACGGGGCCGGGCTGGCCGAACTGCTGTTGGAAGCCTGCCCCGGGCTTTCGGAAAAGACGCTGAAAACTGCGCTGAAATCCGGAATTGTGACGGTAAACGGGCAGGAAGGCTCGGGCAGCAAAACGGTGCACACGGGTGATATCGTCCGGATTTTCGCGCCGCCGGATCTGCTGGGGCTGGACCTGTCGCCGCACGTGGTGTATCAGGACGAAAATTTTGTCTTTCTCGACAAGCCGGCCGGGCTGCCGTCCACGTCGGAGTCGGGCGAGCCGAGTGCGCTGGACATGGTGGAAGCGCACATGAAGCGGCGCGGCGAATACAGCCTTGCTGCGCTGATTGTGCCGTACCTCATCTACCCGCTCGACAAATACGTCAGCGGGCTGCTGCTGGGGGCCAAACATGAGGATGCCTACCTGTTTTTGACGGAAGCCCTGATGCAGCGCCGCATCACGCGGTATTATATCTGCCCGGTTGTGGGGCAGGCGCAGGACAAGGCGGAACTGATGGCATACCACCTGCGCGACAAGTCCAACCGGCACGTCCGGATAATGCCCAAACCCCAAAAGGAGGCCAAGCCCGTTGTGACGCGGTATCAGCGGCTGGCGGAAGGGGGCGGGATATCGCTGCTGCGCGTCCGGCCTGTCACCAACGGGCTGCACCAGATACGCGCGCACCTGGCGTACGCGGGCCTGCCGGTGCTGGGCGACGACGTGTACGGCAACAGGCGGTTCAACCGGAAAATGGGCGCAACGTACCCGGCGCTGTGGCTGCACAGGGTGGTGTTCGAAGTGGGAACGGCGCACAACTATGCCTACCTCAATGGCATGATGCTGGAGTCTGAGGAGTGCAGTTTCCCCAAATGCGTGTACGACGCAGGACTGATGGAACCGTAGGAAGAAATAAGGGATACCTTTGAAAGGGTATCCCTTTTGAATTGCCGATCCGCCGCTGGAATCCCCGGCATTGGTCATACTAGTTGGATTCCGATGGGTCGGGTTCATTGACGTAGGCATGCCCCGGGATGGCGGCATAGGTGACTTCGCTGAACAGCTCGGTTTTAAGCACGGCGCCGGATAAATCCTTCGTGGTCTTATAGACCCTGAACGTCTGGCCGGCCCTGGGGGATACATAAATCACGCTATCGCCCGGAGCGATGGGCTCGCCGTCGGGCGTGGTTGTGGCGTTATAGTGATAGATGGTCTCAGGCTCCGCAGTCATATTTACACTTTCAGAGTGAAAGTCAAGGGTATAGGGCAGCTGCGGGCCCCAGACTGAAGCCATCAGCTGATTATTGCTGTAGCTGACGGAGAACTTCACCTCGGCATCGTGAGGGTTGGATATTTTGAGATCTGGACCGCTGCTGCTGATCGTCACGTCCAGCCCGCCGTCCACATAGTCCGCGGGAATGGTGTGGGGCTTGCTCTCCACGATGGTCAGACCGGCGCGCAGCGCCGCGTTGTAGAGCGCGGTGGCCACCATATCCAAGCCGGCACCGGCGAAGGAAACGTATGTCCCTTCAATGATGCCAGGCGCCTTCTTCCATCCCTCAGCCGTAGTGCGCGGGCCGAGCACTTCGTTCAGCGAGAGCTGCCCGCCGGGCTCCAGCGTAACGCCGTCCAGCGACTCGGCCGCTTTTTTGATGTTGGCGACCCGCGCCGTATCGGCATGTTGTCTAATATCCAGCGTGAAGGCTGTGATGAGCACTGCGGTCTGGCCGGGACTAAGCGCGAGGCTGTGCGCCGGCGCAACCTGTCCGGTTACCGAAAGGCTGACGGCGATCATGTTGTCCGTACGGGAAACCCCCAGATAAAAATCGCCGTCCAGCGTATTGGTGATCATCAGATCGCCGGCGCTCAGAACCTTGCCGCCTTCGATCAGGCGGACGTCCATCCCGGCAATAGAAGCGGCGCTGTGCAGTGCAGCGGCCAGCATCTCCACGCCGCCGCCGGTCTGCGCGGTGCGTTTATCTGAAGTGTCATCCTGCGCGGCGCTCTGTTCATCGGTCAGGTACAGCCATCCGGGCGATGGCGCGATTTGCCATCCCTGATCCGCGGTCAGACTGCCCAGCGCGTTCATCAGCGAAAAGGATTCATCGCGGGAGAGTTTCCGGCCGTTGATCAGGGCAATCGCTTTGTCTATGTTGGCGATAACGGCATCGCTTTGCATCACGTCCTCCGGAATGCCGTATGATGCGGCAGCGATGAGCCGGGGAGTTTCCGTTTCATCGGATTCAGGAGAGGTTGCCTCTGGAGTGACAACGGGAGTTGCCGACGCAGGATTCGGCGGATTTACGGTCTTCGCTGTATCCGCCATGGCGGCGGTGCAACCGGTGACGGCGATGAGGACGGTGAGTAAAAGGGCCGCCGCCGAATAGAGAACGGACGCTTTTTTTCGCCGGGCCGCGGCCAGTATGCGCTGCTTGACACAGCGGTGGCTGATAAACAGCGCGGTAACCATCCTCGGCGACTGCGGCGGAGCAGCCAATGCCAGCAATGTGGCGGCGTAGCCGGGGCGTTCATGTTCGCCCAGCGCTTTGATCACGCTGTCGTCACAGAGCACTTCGATATCCCGCCGCATCAGCGCGAAGGCCAGCCAGACAAGCGGATTGAACCAGTGGAGGACGCTTAATACAGCGGCGAGGAAGCAGACTGCGGTATCGCCGCGCCGGATATGAGACAGCTCGTGCAGCAGCACATGCCGCTGCTGCGCCGGAGACAATGGTGTGAACGACTCGGGCGATATCAGCAGGCGGGGGCGAATTACGCCGTATACCGCCGCCGCGCTGACGCCCTGAGCCTGAATCGCCGGCAGCTTCCGCCGCAGGCCCAGCAGGGCTTTGCATTCATCCAGCAGCGCCATAAAGCTTGGCGCGTCATACGCCTGGCGGCGCTTGAGCAGGCGGAGAAAACGGACATTGCCCGCGATAAGCACCGCTGCGGCCAATGCGGCGCCCGCCAGCCAGACGACGGCGGCAATCTCTAACGGCTCCATCGCGGCGGCGACGGGTGCAGGAGCAGCGCCCGTATTTTCAGCAGGCGGCGTCATGATATCCGGCTTACCGGTGAACGCGACGGTATCGGCTGCATCCGTGTCCGGCACGGGAGCTACGGGGGATGGCGGTTCGGATGGTGGCCCAACAGTCTGAACGGTGGCAGTCGGGGTATTTACCGGTGGTACGGGCAGCAGGTTCATTGCGCTCAATGGGCTGGGCACGGAGAAGGGCAGCATAAGCCGCAGCATGAGCAGCGCGTACAGCACGGGCAGGAATGGGCCGGGACGCCGGCCGATAATGGCCCGAGCGCCGATGATCAGCAGCGCGAGCAGTGCTCCGCTCAGCGACATACTGAGTACTGCCGTGAATATCTCCTTCATACATTCACCTCATTTCATCCAGCAGCTTTTTCAACTCTGCGCGTTCCTGTTCGGAAAGGGCGCCTTCCTCGATAAAGTTTTTGATGAGCAGTTTGACGGAGCCCTGATACACGCGGTTTAAAAACTGGGTTGTTTCCGCGCGGGTGACGGCGCTTTCCTCCACCAGCGGATAGTACATCATCACGTCGCGCTTTTCCACGCCTACCGCCTTCTTGGCGACAAGGCGGCGCAACATGGTAAGTCTGGTGCTCGGGGACCAATCGGTGTAACGGGAAACGGCGCGCACCACGTCGCTGCCACTGAGCGGAGCGGAATCCCACAGCGCTTTCATGACATACCATTCGCTTTCTCCGATTTTTGGAATGGACATGGAAGATTCCTCCTGTAAACCCAACTACAGTTACTACATTGTAATATTACAATGTAACAGAGGCTTTGTCAAGCTAAATTTCTTAAATTAAAATTTATAAATTATGAGAACAGAATTGATGAAGGCAGGTTTGAGGAAGAATGCTGATGTCAGCGGGGGAATTGTAGGAGCATAAAACTCAAATGATGTCCATATCTGTAAGTTCAGCTCCGTTTAAATAGCATATCGCGTATTTTACTTTTGTCAGGGGTGGATGCCCACCTGCGTGCCCAGCGGCGCGAGAGCCCACAGCCACCGGATATCGTCGTCCAGCAGCGCGATACAGCCGGCGGTGTTGTCCGCAAGGCCGCCGCCCTGCCGCACGCCGCCGCCGTGGATGCCGATCTCGCCGCCCAGCGGGGTGTCCCATGGCGGGCGGCATCCTGCCGCATGGGCTTGGAGTATGGCGTCAAGCTGCTTCGCCGATATTTCGCCGCGCGCAAAAGCCGCCCGTGCGTCGGCGGAAGAGGGGTAGCTGAGCCCTAGAAAGAGCGTATATTTGGAACGGCTGTTGCGGGTGCATACCCGGTATTCGCCTTCCGGCGTTTTGCCGTCGCCTTCGGCGCGCTTGGCACCCGCAGGGCAGGGCCCCAGCCCGATGGGGCAGGAGAACACCGTTTGACCGCAGTCGATAAAGCGGAGCAGGCGGTTCGCTTTGTATACGTGTATTTCCGGCATGATGGATACCTTTCATCGCGCGTAAATCAGCTTTAGGCTCAATATACCACAAAAAAGCCTAGGGTCAGCAACATTTTAGTCAATAATTTAGGTGAATCCTTGGCTACTTAACACTTTTTTTGTCGAAACGCTGTACAAAAAATATTTTTTGTGTGATATTATGAAGCAGTGACTTAATGTAAGACATAAACAATGAATATTATTTTGAAAACGTTGCAGATAGCGCATCGGGACGGTGTGCCGGTGCGGATTATCTATGATGGAAAGAGTGGCATAACTCAGCGTGTGATTGTGGTCAAGAGTATCGGGGATAGTGATATTGTTGCATATTGCCGCCTGAGGCGGCGGATCAGCACATTCAAGCTGGAACAGATACTCGCGGCTGAGCTGGTGGACACCGGTAGATAGCGATATATTTTGTGAGCTGTCAATAGAATATATTAAATTTTTGTAGGGGGTTCGGGAATGAGCCATGATGTGGGGTCGCAGTTGCCCCAGGCGAACGGTATGTTTTTGTCTGAGAGAAAGAAACGGCTTCAGGCGCGGCTGGTGCGAGAGCGGTGCAAACTGGAGGCAATGATCACCAGGCGATATGAAAAAGGTGTTTTCAATCTGGGGTCGGATATCGGCATATTGAAGCAGAGCAGTCAGATGGACAAGCTGCTGCTGGATCTCATGCTGCTGGAGAATCAGGTGAAAAATTGTTGATTTGACCGCGCCGCGGCGTTGCGTTACGCTCCGGTGCTGTTTTGTTGTTGGGATAAAGTCTTGATTTCAGGGGTAGGGGTCAATGAACGACTTTAAGGTATTTTGTGCCGACACGTTCTCGGTGGCGCTGTTGGACGAAATGCCGGATATGATACGCGTGTTCGGCCCGGATGGCATGGTTCTGTTTGCCAACCGCGCAATGCAGGCGCGGTTCGGGCCGCAGGAGGGCAACTGCGATAAGATGCCGGGTGTCGGCAGAAAATGCCCGGAGTGCATCGTGCGCCGGTGCATTGCCAGCAAACGCCGTTACAGCACGATTATGCGCGGCCGGAGCCGTGTGTACACGGTGTCCGCCTGCCCGGTGCCGTATGAGGGCAGCGTCTACGCGCTGGAAGTATTTACCGACATCACCAAGGAGCAAAACTTAAAAGACAAGCTGATGATCAGCAACTCCCGCATGATGAAAGATCTGGAGGTGGCGCGCAGCCTGCAGCTGTCGATACTGCGGCATATGCTGCCCGAAATACCGGGATATCATTTTGCCGCGGAGTTTTTGCCGTGCGAAGCGCTGGGCGGCGACATGTACGACTGCTTCCTCACGCGTGACGGGCGCGTGTTCATGTATGTTGCGGACGTGTCCGGCCATGGTGTCATGCCCGCGATGTTGACGGTGTACCTCAGGCAGGAGCTGTTCGCGCAGTGCAAGGCGCCGGGCATATCGCCTGTGCAGGTATTGCACAATCTGCAGAATTCCTTTGAGGAGCTGAACACCGAGGAGAGCATCTACATCACCGTATTCCTGCTGGCGCTGAACCCCGCAAGCGGCGAATTTGTGTGCGCCAACGCGGGGCACAGCGTGCCGCCGCTGATTGCCGGCCGCAACGGCATCCGGGAAGTGCTGCTGCCCGGCACGCCGATATGCCGCTGGGTGGACAGCGCGGACCATGACCAGGCGACGGGCGTGCTGGAAAAGGGCGAAAAGCTGCTGCTGTACACCGACGGTCTGGACGGCATTCACACCGAGCGGGCGTCCAGCGACGACCTGAGCGCCATACTGATGAGCGATTTGCACGGTCGGCAACTGCTGGACGAGATCAAGAAAAAGTTTACGCAGACCCGCGCTGACGACGTAACGATGGTTCTGTGCGAACGGGAAGGCTAAGCCTTCTGGTGGTTATAACCATTTGGTTTGGTATTGATTATCGAAGACATTCCTGATCAAGCAGTGCGCTTTTTTTCTAATGTCACATCAAGTTGAATAAACAAAGATTTTCATTCTCTCTGTTTTTATATGTTGACGTTTGCCCAACCCAAAGCTCGGAAAATTTTTGGGTGTGATTTGAAAGGTTATACCCATGACAGGGTGATGATATTGGCTCTTGGTGTGCGCTTTTATAAAATGGGGCAGGAGCAAAAACTGCCCCTGCCCGCATGTCTGCTGAAATCTGTTCAGGCCGCCGATGAATCTTGATTACACCTTTCCCGTCACGGATATATTTTTTATTGCTGAAAGCTTTTCATTTTTTCTTCAATCATGGCCAGATTGTTCTGCAGCCTTTTGTCGTCCGGTCTTTTTTCAAGCGCGGCGTTGGCGTGAGCGAGTGCGCGCTCGTACATGCCCAGCCAGTAACAGGCAATGGCGCCCAAATCATGGGGCGTATGGTCCCATGCATATCCCATGTTTGTGTAGACTTTGGATTTCTCTTTGATCTTGAGCGCCTCCTCGACCATTAAAAAGGCCATGGGCCAGTCTTTCAGCAAGTAGGCCATTTTCGCGCATTCCACGTACGGGTCGCGCATATGCGGCGCTTCGGCAATTGCCCTAAAATACCAGCCATATGCGTCCTGAATCTTGCCCAGCTTATAACTGCTGTGGGCGATCCATCTCATTGCTGCGCACCGTTCCTCTTTCCATACGGCTGTGGGCAAGGCCAGATATCTTTTGAGCTCGGCAATGCACTTATCCCACATGCCTTTGTACATGTACTCTCTGCCAAGGTAGTACGAAACGCGATCGCCGGTCGGGTCTTCCTTGACCGCCATCTCCAACAGCGGCAGATACGAGCTTCTGGATTTGCTGCTGTCGGGGTAATGGTTGAGCACCACTCCCTCCAGGAAAACCATCTTCTGCGGGCCTTCCCCGACATAACAGAGCCACTCGTGCACGGGGTATTTCCATATGAAGCCGTGCCTTGAATGGATTTTGGAGTAAGGAACCTGCACATCCGGAGTGCCGTCTTCTTTCAGGCTCCAATTGAAAATATACTTGCCCGTATGGGTATCCGGCGTCCATACCCGCTCGATATGCGCCCTCCATCCCTTTTCAAACACTTCGTCCAGGTCCGTGCAGACGCAGATGTCCACGTCTTCCGGCACATGACTGAGCGATATATTGCGCGCCACGTCAAACCGCCAGGGCTTTACTTCCTCGACGTACACAATCGCCCCTCTCTGCCTCAGCTTTTCCACCGTATTGTCTTCGGAGCCGGTGTCGGTGACGACGATGAGGTCCGCTTCGGACATGGAATCCATCCAGCGGTCGACAAACTTTTCTTCATTCTTGCAGATGGCGTATACACAAATCTTGTACTTATTCATTTGACTCACCAGCCTTGCATTTGAGCGCTATAAGCTCAAGATTATTCTTCAGCCGCTCGTTATTGGGTTCCATTTCACAGGCGGTTTTCGCGTATTCATAGGACTTCTCAAACAGCCCCAGCCTGTAAGTGGCTATGGCCGCCAAATCGTAAAGGCTGTAGCCCCAGGCGTCGGGCTCAAGTAGATAGCTGCCCGACTTTACGGTGATCTGGAGCGCCCGTAACGTCATCACGTAGACAAGGGGCCAGTTGTTTTCCAGATAACCCAGCCTTGCCATCTGCAGGTACGGTTCGCGCACTCGGGGGCATTCGGCGATGGCCCTGAGAAGCCACTTGTACGCTTCGCGTCGGTCGCCCTTGGCCTGATAGCTCTTAGCGATAAACCGCATCGACGCACACCGCTCCTCATCCCATTTGGCGGACGGCATCTCAAGGTGGCGTTTGAGTGTTTCGATGCATTTATCGTACATGCCGTAATACATATACTCCCTGCCCAGCCAGAACATCGTCCTGTCGTCGTCGGGATTTTCCTGCGCGGACAGCTCCAGCAGCGGCAGGTACTGCGTTCTTTTTTTCGTCGGGTCCGGGTAATGGTGCAGCACCAGGCCTCTTATCCACACGGTCCTGTCTTCATCGGGGCCGCTGTACTCCAGAACTTCATGAACCGGATGCACCCAGCGGAAGCCGTGGCGGCGGTGTATCTTTTCCATGGCGAACTGCTTTTTCGGCGAGCCGTCGCTGTTGTGGTCCCAAACGAAAAGATACCGGGCTCGCGTGTAGCAGGGCTGCCATGCATCCTCCAGCTTTTGTCTCCACCCGGGTTCGAACACCTCGTCGATATCGCTGGACCCGCATATATCCACATCTTCCGGCACGTGGTCCATCGCGATATTGCGCGCCACATCAAACCGCCAAGGGCTGATGGTATCCTGATATACAACGGCGCCCCGCGCGCGCAGCTTTTCGACCGAGTTGTCAGTGGAGCCCGTATCGGTCACGACGACCATATCGGCTTCGCTGACTGAGTCCATCCAGCGGTCAACGAACTTTTCTTCATTCTTGCAGATTGCGTAAACACACACTTTATAGCGATTCAATGTATAACCACACCTGTCTATTGGATTTTTGTTATCAATATATGTAAATACCGTCACATGCGACACTGCATAAAGCTGAGCGGGGGAGAAGGCTCATGAAAACAGCGGCTGATGCCGCTGTTTTATTCTAATCCGTTGATCACTGGTGACGCATCGCTGTTTCTGGCGGCTCTTTCAGTCTGAGGGTCGTAAAGAGGCCCAGCCAGCGTGCCTGTAAGCAGCGCAATATCCAACGAGTTTTCGGGGCGCTCTTACGC
>JAAXZP010000254.1 GCA_012719815.1 Christensenellaceae bacterium | reverse complement strand
TCTGTCGAGCAGGTCTGTAATGCCGAGAATTTCGGCAGCCTCATGCACCTTTTGCTTAATGATCTCCTTATTGACCTTGCGGAGCCGGAGCGAGAACGCCATATTCTCAAATACTGTCATGTGAGGATATAAAGCATAGTTCTGGAAAACCATCGCGATATCGCGGTCCTTCGGGGGCACCTCGTTGACAAGCCTGTCGCCGATATAGAGCTCCCCCTAAGTAATTTCCTCCAGACCCGCGATCATGCGCAGTGTTGTCGATTTGCCGCACCCCGACGGGCCGACAAGCACAACGAATTCCTTGTCTTTGACCTCCAGGTTGAAATTATCCACCGCAACGACGCCTTTTTCATAAACCTTCCTGATGTTTTTAAGCAAAATTTTTGCCATAAAGAATTGCTTTGGAACGGACGACTCCTCGAACCGCCCCTTGCCGCCAGCCAACATGCGGCGGCTTTACCGCAGGTCTCCACACTGCGGCACCGCAAGCAACAGCGGGATTCACAACCTCCTTTTTTGCACGATGTACGCCTATGTTGTGGAGTAGACATACACGCCATATTTCCGGCTACGCAGCATACCATAGATTCAGCGCCCAAAGCGCCCGAGGGGAAACGTTTAAAGCGCTGGAATACCACAGTACCGCGCCGCATTATATGATGGTTGCATTATATCCCAGAGCAAAATGAAATCCAATAATGCTGCGTTTGTAGTCTAATTAATGAATATAAAAATAAAAAATTGTAACCTGCCCTGCGATTGACTTACCCGGAGCCGAAGTATATCCTGAATTTATCAAAACAAAGCAATACAGGCGCCAACGGCAGTCCGTATCCCCAAGGCCGCCGCTGAAAAAATCGCACAATAGTAATGCTGAAATATACATTTTCCATTCATACTGTTGCTGACTACCGGACTTCAATGTTAAACGAGGTGAGCATATGGATATCAAAAAACTCTACAAATGGTGCAGCATACCCGCAGATCAGCTTGTCGGCCATCCAGAGCTCAAGACGCCTTTCCGGATGGTCAAGGATTCGGCCGAGATGGGCAAGCTCATGGCGCGTGAACTGGCGGACGAGGTGATAGCATCAGCCAACGCCGGGCGGATGGGCCGCGCCATTATCCCATGCGGTCCCAACTGTTGGTACGCACCGTTTACCCGGCTTGTCAATACCGAACGGATATCCCTCAAAAACCTGGTCGTCTTCCATATGGACGAATGCCTTGACTGGGAGGGACAGCCCCTTGCCGAAGACGATCCATACAACTTCCGCAGCTTCATGCTCAAACATTTTTACGGCGGCATCGATCCCGATCTCGCAGTTCCGGAGTCGCAGCGCTATTTCATCACACCGTCCAACATTGATTATGTCCGGGAGGAAATCTGGAAAGAGCCGATCGATATCACGATGGGCGGCTGGGGGCAGGACGGCCACATCGCTTATAACCAGGCTCGCAGGCATCCCTTCAGCAAAATTACGCTGGAGCAGCTGAGAAAATCGACTATCCGGATTCAGGACAACAACCTTGATACCATCATTACGCTGGGGCAGCGCAGCTTCGGCGCGGCCTATCAGTTTGTACCGCCTATGTCTGTCACTCTCGGCGTCAGCGAATGCATGTCGGCCAAAAAAGTCCGTGTCTACAGCGACACCGGCGCCTGGAAACAGACAGCGCTGCGGGTCGCCCTTTTTTCCGAGCCGGACGTTGAATATCCGTTGACACTGCTCCAGGAGCACCCCGACGCGCTGATTACCGCGACAGAGGAAACAGCAAGGCACCCCATCTCCGAGCATCCTGAATGGAAGTTTAAAGGCATAAACGACTGACGCAAAACTAATCAACCGGTATTCAAATATGAAAGATAATAAAAAAAATCTTTATAACAAGGTGATTGGTACCGGCGGCATCGGCGCCGGCATTCTTTTTCAGCTTGATTCAAATGAGCCTGTCGGGCGAAACGAGTCGCGCCTTGCAGTTCTGAGCGATACCAAAGACTACTGCAAGCAGCATATCATACTTCACTATATCGCCAAAGCACTTCATCCTGATACCGACGTCTATGCGATTGGGAAGGTTGGCTGCGACGCTGAGGGGCAAAGGCTGCTGGAAGAAATGAAAGCTGCGCATATCCATACTGAAGCTGTCGAAGCGGATGCCCATCTGCCCACCATGTTCAGCGTGTGCATCCAGTATTCCGATAAAGCGGTATGCAACATTACGTCCTCCAACAGCGCGTCCACGCTTGTGACCCCCCAATATATCAGGGAGTCCCTTGCCCGCATTCCTTCCATAGACGCCTCCACCATCATCATGGCCGCGCCCGAAGTGAGCATCGACGCCAGAATCGCGCTGCTGAACGCCGGAAAAAACGGCGGGGCGTATTGTGTTGCTTCGTTCACCTGTGAAGAAGCCGTGGCGTTTATCGCACAGGGAGGCCCCGCTCTCACAGACCTGTTGTCCATTAACGAAGACGAAGCGTGTGCGTTTGTACAGGCGGGCGCCGGAAACAATGCAGATTGCGGCAAAGCATTAGATGGCATTCGCGATCTGATCCGGGCCTGTGTTCAAAAGCTCAGGCTTCTCGGTTCAAATGCATCTCTCATCATCACGATGGGCAGCCGGGGAAGCATCTGCCATGACCGCGGGACAACAATATATCTGCCCGCATATCCCGCGGAAGTTGTGGCAACTGGAGGCGCAGGCGACGCTTACATTGCCGGCGTCATCTGCGGGCTCTGCGCAGGGCTGCCGCTCCAGCCATCCCCGGACGAAAACCTGTCAGCCATGCATGTCGGGACTCTGTTCGCCAAAAAATCCGTAGAGCACAAGGACACAATCGCCCCGACAATCGGTCCCTGTGACATGATAGATGCCGCTCGTTAAAGAGCGATCCACGGATCCAGCCCTTGCGGATGATCGGGGTCTATGCCGCGCGCCATGGCGCTGTAATACGCCAGCAGTTGCGCCACCGCAAGCAGCGGTATGCCTTCCACCGACGGTGACAGCTTCCTGCCAAAATTGAAATCGGCGATCGTCTTGTCCGAAACCGTTGGAAGCGGTGCCGCGCTGTATGTGATGACACCGGCGCCGCGCACAATGAGATCCCTGACCAGCGCCGCCTGATATGAAAATCCATCGGCGTTCATACATACAATCGCGAGCGTATCCTTATCGGCGAGCACAATCGGGCCGTGCCTGAAGTCCAGCACGTGCTTGCAGACCGACGGCGTGTAGGCTATTTCGTTAAACGCCAGTGCCCCTTCCTCCGCCAGTCCATAAGCTTCGGCATCTGCAAGCACAATAGCCTTGGTGAACCCCCTCCCAGCAATCTCCGCAATTGTCTGTTCTATGGCGCCAATATAATCGTTTCCGTGTTCTGCCACATAGAGTATATCATCAATGATTTCCTGCCTGCCGGCGGCCACAGCCGTCACGAGTTGACCCGCTCCCGCAAGGTTGGTGACGCTGCGCGTCTGGCAGACGCTTTCATCAAACGCCCAGGGAATCTCAAGTGCAAGGTCAGATATCTTAGCGACGCGCGACCCTGCCGCCTCGATGATCGACAGTACGGATATGTGATAACCCGCCTTCCTCATATCCGTTACCGAGTTGACCACCTCGTCTGTCTCGCCGGACCGCGATACAGTCACGATCAAGGCATCCTTGAGCATCGGCGCATAGGTCTCCATGTGCAGCATCAGATCACCGGCCGGCAGCGCCGTCGCCGGGTATTTCAACACCAGGCTCGCCGTGCATGCCAGCGTTTTGCAGACTGAATAGCTTGACCCGCAACCCAGATAAATGATTCTGTTAAATCCGGGCTGCGCATAAAAACTGTTGATCTCATCCTTCTTCGAAAGTATATATTCCGCCGTCTTCCTGAGCGCCCGATACTGATCCATTATCTCAGGATATGTCTTGGTTTCCATATCAGTCTCCTCGCAAACGGTTTATTTGGCTATGGGATCCCGGTTTTTGCGCCAATCGCCACATATTCATCTGTCACGGCTGGAGGAAATCCCGTCGCCCACAGTAAAACTACCAGTAAACAATCAGAACGTCAATAAAGCAGACAGAAAGAAGCAATGAATGACGGAAAATGATGACGTCATATATATTTAAGCGGTTTCAACAGCGCAAATGACTTTTTTATGTTCATTATATAATGCCATATATCCCAATATCCCTGCCGCCGCAATATCCATCGCCTATACTATTTGCGGCCGGCATTTCCCGCTTTTTTAATCCGGTTTACAAAGTCACAGCGCTCATCTATAATATCACAGTAAATTGTAAAAGAAGGGGTTGCTATGCGCACCATTTCAGGCGAAGCCGTCACACAGGCTGTCAAACAGCTTTTTTTGTCCGCCTGCCGCATGCCCGAGCGCGGCGCGCTCGCCGCTATTGAGTCGGCGCTTGAGAAAGAAACCAGCGCGCCCGCAAAAGAGGCGCTGCGCCAGCTGGTGGAAAACGCGCGAATCGCGCGCCAAACCGGCATGCCCTACTGCCAGGACACCGGCATGGCGGTGGTGTTTGTCGAGCTGGGCCAGGATGTGCGCATAGAAGGCAATCTGTCAGAAGCGATACAGGAAGGCGTGCGTCAGGCCTACGAAGAAGGCTATTTCCGCAAGTCCGTCCGAGACCCGCTGACCGGCCAAAACACCGGCGACAACACGCCGGCCGTCATCCACTATGACGTCGTGCCGGGCGATAAGCTCCGCATTACCGCCGCGCCCAAAGGTTTCGGCAGCGAAAACATGAGCCGCATTGCCATGCTTAAGCCGTCGGACGGTTTGGGCGGCATCCGCCGGTTTATACTGGACAGCGTCCGTATCGCGGACGGCAGCCCGTGCCCGCCTGTCGTGCTGGGCGTGGGCATCGGCGGCACGTTCGAGCTGTGCGCGCTGCTGGCCAAAAAACAGCTGCTGCGCCCCATCGGCAGCGTCAATGCGGACGAAACGCTGGCCCGTATGGAGCGCGAGCTTCAAGGCGACATCAACGCGCTGGGCATCGGCGCGATGGGCCTGGGCGGGCCGAATTACTGTCTGGCCGTCCACATTGCCAAATACCCCACCCATATTGCCGGGCTGCCGGTCGCCGTCAACTTCCAGTGCCATGCGGCGCGCCACGGCTCCGTCACGCTGTAAAGGAGTACTTATGATAGAAGTTTTCGCTCCAATGACTCAGGGTATGATCGATTCGCTGAAGGCCGGCCAGAGCGTGGTGCTGTCCGGCGACGTCTACACCGCGCGGGACGCCGCGCACGCCCGCATTGTCGACATGCTCCAAAAGGGAGAGCCGCTTCCCTTTGAGCTTTCCGGCTGCGGTATCTACTACGCAGGCCCGTGCCCCGACATGCCGGGCCGCATCATCAACTCCTGCGGCCCCACCACGTCGTCGCGTATGAACGCGTACGCGCCGCTGCTTTACGACTGCGGCGTCCAGGTCGTCATTGGGAAAGGCCCCGTATCCGGCGAAGTCAGAAACGCCATCGTGCGCAACGGGGCGGTGTATTTTGCCGCCGTCGGCGGCGCAGGCGCGCTGCTCGCCTCCTGCGTCACCGCCGTGGAAGACGTCGCTTTCCCCGACCTGGGCCCGGAAGCCGTGCGCCGGCTCACGTTCAGCCGCGTGCCGCTCATCGTGGCCATCGACCGGTATGGCAGCTGCGTTTACGACAACCGCTGAAAGAGCAGTCACGCTTTTCCGGCATAACTAGTCATCCGTATCTAGCAAAAATCGGATTGCATACAAAAACACTTGAAATGTACATGGCAATCCATTATAATATCCCTCGCAGCGTTTGTTCCGGCGCTGCAGGGCGGGCATTTTTCCGCCCGGAACCGCACATTGCCGCTATAGCTCAGCAGGTAGAGCACATCCATGGTAAGGATGGGGTCATCGGTTCAAGTCCGATTAGCGGCTCCAGGTAAAATGCTCGGAAAACCGGTATTGTCGGGTTCCGGGCTTTTTTGATTGTTTTTCCATCAATGTTTTTAGCCCAAATCGCATTGTATCATCCCGTCTGAAATCGCATTATTTTGTGTTCGGAAAAATCGGAAAGTATATAGTATCAGTTCACATAATTGCATTCGATTTTTAATTCCAATTTTCGACAAAAGAAGTTCAAAATCGACAATTAAAGTCATATACAATATATAGAAACACGTACTAATATATATATTAGAAGCAAACAATGTATACGGTTAATGAGAGTACACTAGTCTAAAGTATTGTGAAGTTCGACGTCTCGTCAGTTTGAAACGGTTTCTTTAAAAATACAAAGGAAGGAAGGGAAAAACCAAATGAAAATCAAAGGGCTCAAAATCACTAAAAAGGGAATACTGTGGTGCGTAGCATTAACCCTTGTATTCTCACTGGCTCTGGCCGGAACGGTTTCAGCTCTGACTACGGGTGCTTGGTTCTATGACACCGAGACATCGAATGGCAACAGTTTTACAGCCGGGTCGCTGGATCTTAAAATTGATGGTGAAGACACAAACGTGGTCAAGTTTGAAATCGACAATATGGTACCTGATAGCGGGCTAACAAAGACATATGTGCTGAAAAATGACGGTACCATAGACGGATACCTTGACATATCGGATATTGCTATAACAAGCTATGAGAATGGCATATTGGATCCTGAACGCGAGGCTGGGGATGTAACTGAAGACGTTGGTGAACTTCAAGATCGGGTTTATTTTGGAATTTTCATTGACAATAACGGAGATGAAGAATATCATCCCTCAGATGGAGACGTGCTGATCTGCAACGGAAAAGGTTTTGAAATACTCAGTTCTGCTAATAAAATTAAGTGGAGCAATCTGAACAAACTGATGCCTGCCGGATCTGAGCTTAATATCGTAGTAGAATCTTTCTGGTTTACTGCGTCTAATCCGCCGCCCACCCCTTGGACCCAGCCTCATCTGGACAACCTGGCAATGGGAGATTCTTTCACGCTGGATATAACGTTTGAATTGGGTCAGACCGAGCCCCTCTAATATTAATTAAAAACCAAAAGGGAGAAACAAGGGCAATTTGATGAATAAATTGCCCTTGCCTTTATTTAAGCGAAAAGGAGCGATCAGCCTTGGATGATAGAAATAACAACACTTCGCCATCAAGGAAAACGCCGCTGATAAAAATCGTACTGACCGTTTTGGGAAGTCTGTTATTCCTGTTTCTGGCCTTTATCGCTTATGGCGTTGCGGTTAATAACAGTTTTTAAAAACTCATAC
>JAAXZP010000253.1 GCA_012719815.1 Christensenellaceae bacterium | reverse complement strand
TCCAGGTCGAAATCGATACTGCCCTTCTCCTCGCGGCGCTGGCGCAGTATCGCCGCCAGCTCGCGCATCTCCAGCAGGTCTTCCAGTATATCCGCATATTTCGCGCGCAGAGATTCGTCGCCCTTGAACAGCGCGTTCACATCCGAATACGTCAGCCGGTGCTTCGAGCGGATCAGGCTCTGGACAATGCGCGAGTCGATAACATGCCCGCGTTCGTCCAGCGTCATGATGCACGACATCGTCAGCTTGTCCGTACCGGCGGACAGCGAACAGGCGCCGTTGGACAGCGCTTTGGGCAGCATGGGAATCACGGTATCGGCGAGGTACACGCTGGTGCCGCGCTTTAAAGCTTCCCTGTCCAGCCTGCTGCCTTCTATCACGTAATGCGCGACATCCGCAATGTGCACGCCCAGCTCCCAGCCGTTGTCCAGCCGCCGGATGGATACCGCGTCGTCCAGGTCCTTTGCGTCCGCGCCGTCAATGGTGAACACGTTGCGGCCCCGCCAGTCCTCGCGTCCTTCCGCGCTGATCTCGCGCGCCGCCGCGCGCTCCGCCTCCTCCTGCACCTCGTCCGGGAATTTCTCCGGCAGGTCATACTGCCGGATCAGGCTTTTAAGCTCCACCTGCGCGTCGCCCGCGCGGCCCAGCACCTCCACGATGCGGCCCTCCGCGGGTACGCCGCCCCGGGCGCGCCTTTTGATTTCCACGACAACTTTCATGCCGTCTCTCGCGCCCGCCGCGCCTTTTTTCATCACGCGCACTTCGTCAAACCGCTCGTCATCCGGCCGCACATACTGCCCCGCCAGCGTACCCACAAGTTTGGTCTGCTTCTGCTCCAGTATCTCGACGACCACGCCCTCGCGCTTGCGGTCGGTTTCCGCGGGGGTCAGCTGCCTCACCACCACCAGGTCGCCGTGCATCGCGCCGCCCTTGTTTTCCTCGGATATGAATATATCGCCCTCGGCGTCCGGCAGAAACGCAAAGCCCGCCTTCTTGACGTCCAGCCGGCCCGCATACAGCCCAAACCGGCTGCCGGGCAGGAACAGCTTGCCCTTTTTCGTCCGCAAGACTTTTCCCTCGGCAATCAGCCGCCCCAAAGCCTCGCGCACCGCCGCCGGGTCCTCATCCGGCCCCAGGCTTTCCAGCAGCTCGTCAAAGTCCATCTTTTTATTGTGCGAAGCCAGTTCGCTGATGATCCATTCGCTGATGTTCAAATCGTACTCCTCTTATCGTGTTTTTATCTATAGATTATGCAAAGTTGTCTCTTTCCTTACAACGCCATGCGCCACGTTGCGCACCATACCAAAAACGCCCTCCCGCAATCTCCGGAAAGGCGTCATCACCACAATATCCTTTTTCCGCAATTACCGCTGCCCGTCACCGAAAGGCGCCTACTGCAAGTTGGGCATCACGTACACCTGGATCAGCACCAGAGCGATTGCCAATACCATGATCCCCACTGCCGCAATCTTCGTCAGCTTTTTGAGCGTCCCCTCATACGTCTTGGCCTTGCTCTTGCCCAAAAAGGTTTCCGCAGCGCCGCTGATGTCGCCTGTCAGCCCGGCGCTCTTGCCCGACTGGAGCAGCACAACAGCGATCATAAACAGCGAGAACAGACAAAGTATTATTTCAATAATAAGCACTACCGTGGCCATTTTAACCTCCAATAAATCTACAGCAGGGGTATTTTAT
>JAAXZP010000252.1 GCA_012719815.1 Christensenellaceae bacterium | reverse complement strand
CGTATGGATTCGGGCAGCTGCTGCGTGCTGGGCGTCGCGTAATCAGCCAGCGCGACGCTGCCGATAGAAAAAATCACCTCAGGCAGCGCCACCTTATCGCACACTTTTCGCGCCACCGCAAAGGCGGTAGCCTTTTGCGGATGAGCATGGCAGACAGCGTACACATCCGGCCGGTTTCTGTAAACTTCCAGATGCATCTTGATCTCCGACGAGGGCTTTTTCGCGCCTTTCAACACCTGCCCCTGCATATCCGTAATGACCATATCCTCCGGGTTCATGCAGCCTTTGGACACGCCGCTCGGCGTGATCATGACGGTATCATCCGAAAGCCTGACGCTGATATTGCCGTCGTTGGCAGCCACAAACCCCTTTGCATACATCCTCCTGCCCACTTCCACGATGTCATTGCGCGTTTCCCATTCTTTCAATGATGCATCCTCCTCATTGCTGATACTTTACCATACCAAATTCCGGCGGAGTTTTCAAATACTTCGCCCAAATCCGGCAACGGCGTCCAGCATGATATGCCGGTCTATATACTACTGTTCTTTGTGCTGGTCGCGGGGGATATTCTGTCCTCCCGGACGGTCAAGCGCTCCTTCCGTCTGACGGTTACGGCCTGTTATTACTGCGGCGCCCCGGTCGAATGTAGCCGGAAAAAACCGAATGTTCAGTCAGCCATTCAGCGCAGCGGAAAGGCAAAAAAAGCCGCATTGCTTGCAGATATAAGAGAGACAGGCAATGCGGCTTCAGAGATAAATGCATGCTCTTTGGGAGCAGAGCATACATAGCAACTTAATTAAATCAGCTTGTCAACTGTTATCCCGTCTTCAGGCATATATTCGCGCCAGTAAGCCACCGACTCGCGCATGTCGGATATGATCTCGTCAGTGGATGCCGTAATGCCGAAAAACAGCTCAAACGCCAGGTAAATGTCCGTCACCCGCGGCGGCAGGCCCTCGGGCGCAGGCCTCTCATACGACCTCGCGATGGCTGCAAACACGTCCCTGGGCTTCACGATGCCTGTCGCGTTGTTTTTGGCAGTAAACGGCTTGTGCGCCGAATACGTACCGTCCGTCTGCTGCAGGTGGATTATCGGCGAATAAGCCCCCAGCGTTCCCAGCCATTCAAACAGGTCGGCGTCGCGCGGCTCCGCAAACCAATAACTGTAGCGGTCCAGCAGTCTTTCCACCCGGTCAGCCGGCTGCCGGTCGCAAATCGCCTTTTTCACCTCGTCCGGAAGGCGCCATGTGCCGGGATCCCCCGATTTCACCATCTGATGCACCTCTTCCGGCGTGGGCCGCAAAAACAGCGCCTGCCCCGCCTGATGGGCGGTGTCTATCGTGAGATACAGCGGATAACCGGCGCGGGCGTACACGTTGCGCAGGCAGCTGATGCAGCCGTCAATGGTCCACATCCCCTGCGTGGGCGTGTACATCTGCTCGTAACCGAACATCACGCCCTTTTGGCCGGCATATGCCGCCATGCTGGCCAGGCTGCTTTCAATATGCTCGGTCGTCAGCTGATAAAGCTCCGGGCTCTGCAGCACCGTATCCGAGTAAGCGGACAGCGAATTGCCCACCTGCGCCCCCAGGCTGGCCGCCACGTCCACAGTGGGCTTGAAATACTTCTCGATCATGGCCCGGCGCTTCTCTTTGGACAGGCTGGCAATGCCCACCGTCCGGTATGTCGCATACCCCGAGTAGAAACTGACTACCTTCAGGCCCATTTCCTGCTCGCACTTCCTGACCTTCTCCACCCACTCGTCGCGGAACGCCTGCGTATTGTGCGAGGGGTCTATCTCGTTGTCGGTGCTGGCCTGAATATACCGGATATTGCCGATCTGCTGCACTTTACGCATCCAGTCCGCCGGCTCCACCCAGCGCTTGATGGCAAAGCAGTTGTCCACAACCAGGTGTATTCTCGGGTATTGTATGCCTTTTTCTTTCATTCTTGATTGCTGCCTTTCATGTATTGCGCATAATAGTCATCCCACAGGGCCTTGTTCTGCGGCAGATATTCCACCGGCTGCGCCGACCGCCCGGATATCGCGCGCCCTTCAGCCAGCGAGCTGATTTCGCCGGTGCCCAGCATTTGCATCAGCAGGTTGCCCACGGATGTCGTCTCCGCCGGGCCCGCCATCACCGGAACCCCCAGCGCGTCCGCCGTCCACTGGCACAGCAGCTCGTTGCGGCTGCCGCCGCCGAACAGGTGAACCAGCCCGATATTCCGCCCCGTAAAGCGGCGCACGCTCTCAAAGCAGTCTCTGAACTTCAGAACCAGGCTTTCATATACGCACCGCGCGATCTCGCCCATACCTTCGGGCACGCCCAGGCCCCGGTCTGCGCAGTAGCGTTGTATCACTTTGGGCATGTTGGGATTAGGCTGCGCAAACTCCGGCGCGTCCAGCGGAATAAACGCGATGCCGCCGCGCGCCGCGCGCGCCGCCTCCACCACGGCGTCCCAGCCAATTTTTTTGCCCGCTTCCTTGCACCAGCGCTCGTAGCACTGCTGGATCACCCAAAGCCCGGTGTGCAGGTTGACGAAGTTGGTCTTGCCCGCGCAGCCGCCCTGATTGCCAAATCCGGAGCGGAACACTTCCTCGCTGATATACGGCGTGTCCGTCTCTATGCCGAATATCGCCCACGTGCCCAGACTGATGAACGCCCAGTCCACATCGGTGCGCGACAGCGGCGTCCCCGCTATGGCGCTGGCCGTATCGTGCGACGCCACCGCCACAACCGGTACGGCGGGCACTTCGAACTCGGCGCATATGCTCGGCTGCACCGGCCCCAGCACGGTGCCCGGCAGAACGGGTTTTGTAAACAGACGCTCCGGTATGCCCAGCGGCTGCAGTATGTCCTTTTGCCATGTCTTTGCCTGCTGGTCCACCATCAGCGTCATCGTGGCGTTGGTGTACTCGTTTGCCGCGATGCCTGTCAGGTAATAGTTCAGCAGGTCGGGCATCATCAGGAATTTGTCCGCTATGGCAAGCTCCGGCGCGTCCTCCTGCAGAAGCCCGTATATGTGGTACAGGCCCATGATGCCATTGGTATTCGCTCCTCCCAGTCGGAATATGTTGTATTCGCCAAACCGCTCGTCCAGCAGCGGCTTGTACCTGTGCCGGAGCTCGTCGCGGTAGTTCGCAGGGTTGCCAACCAGTTTGCCCTTTTTATCGATAAATCCAAAGTCACATCCCCAGGTGTCAACCCCCACGGACACGATGTCCGGATATTTCATAAACGCCTTTTGCATGCCGATCTTGAGCTCGGATGCCAGGCGCAGTATATCCCAGTATAATGTGCCGGCGTAAGTCACCGGACGGTTGTCATACTCGTGTATCTCTTCCATCTCGAACGTGCTGCCGTTGTACAGCGCCACAATGCAGCGGCCATGGCTGGCCCCGTAATCGAAGATCAGGTATTTCTTCGTATTCACTGGTTTCCTCCTAAAAAATGATAACCCCTATGCCGCCCCATAAAGGGGCGGCCACCCCTACTAAGGCGTGTACTACCCCGGGCGCAGAGGAAGGAAACGCCCGGGGTATACACAAGGTTGGTTGCTTAATTCTTGAGATATTTGTCCACGTTGGCGGGCGTCACAGCTTCGAGTTCTACCAGTATCTTCTCATCCAGCTTCTGCCCATCCAGGAACTTCGCCGCAGCTTCCACAGCGGTGTAGGCCTGCAGCCAGAAGTTCTTGTACACGGTCACTTCCATCGTGCCTTCCTTGATGGCCTTCAGCGCATCCTGGTTGCCGTCGATGCCGCCCACAACAACCTGATCCAGCTTGCCGGCTTCCTTCAGAGCTTCCACAGCACCCAGCGCCATCTCGTCGTTGCAGCTGAATATAATCTTCAGATTCGGATGGGCCTGCAGCAGGTTCTGCGTGGTGTTAAAAGCGGTCGCGCGGTCAAACTTCGCGTTCTGAATGTCCACCAGCTTGATATTCGGGTATTTTTTGAACACAGCCTGCGCAGCGTTCGACAGGTCAATTGTCACCTGGCCGCCGGACGGGCCTTCCAGTATGACCGCTTCGCCCTCTTCACCTGCCAGGCGTACCAGCTCTTCCGCGCACAGCGTGCCGCAGATGGTGTTGTCGGCCACCACGAAGGTCTCGTAATGGACGGTGCCGCTGTCGGTGTTGATCTTGGTGTTCAGGTTGATGACAGGAATGTTCGCCGCGTTAACTTCCTCAATCGCCGGAACAATACCGGTGGAGTCTGCCGGGCACATAATCAGGATGTCCTTCTTCTGGGCAATCACCTGCTGCACCAGCGCGATCTGCTCCTCGTTGTTGTTGGACTCAATGGGAGCCACCACTTCGAGGTCCATGCCAAATTCCTCGGCAGCCGCCAGTCCGCCTTCTCTGGCCTCCAGCCACACCGGGTTGGTCAGGTCCTTGAGGATCATTGTCGCCTGTTTACCGACAGCGCCCGGATATTTGTATTCGCTCTCAGGTTCCTCGGATGCGGGCGCTTCCGTTGCCGCAGGCGCTTGCGTTGCCTCAGGCGCTTTTGTCTCCGCCGCCGGCGCCGCGGGCGCTTCCGATTGTGCCGGTTGTTCCGCGGGTTGAGCACAGCCGACCAGCGCAGCAATCATGACCGCAACAAGCAGCAGTAATGCAATCCTCTTCATTTCTACTCCTCCTTATTATTTTGTTTGCTGATATGCTAATGGATTTCTAAAAAACGCACAGGGCGCTTTTTAGCTCCTATTAGACTTACATCTGCAGCAAGGCAATCTGTTTTTGCCTCGCCTTTTCCATCAGCGCGGCGAATATGATGACCAATCCGAACACCGCCTCCTGCCACAGGTGCGAAACGCCCAGCACCGCCAGCGCGTTGGTCAGAAACACCATGATCAGCACGCCGATAATGGTGTTGCCCACGCCGCCTTTGCCGCCGGTAATCGCCGTACCGCCTACCAGCGTCGCCGCGATGGCCATCAGCCCGTAGTGCGTGCCCATGTTGGGCTCGGCGCAGTCCAGAACCGCCGCGTATAAAAGTCCCGCAATCGCCGCCAAAAGGCCGGAAATCGTGTAGATTATGGTGATAATCCGGTCGGTGTTTACTCCTGTGATGCGCGTCGCACTGGCGTTCAGCCCCACGCAGTACACGTTGCGCCCGAACGTCGTCTTGCGCATCAGGAACAGCAGCACAAGGAATATCACCAGGGCGATGACGAACGGGTTGGATATCTTCATGGTGCTGGTAAACTCCACCACCGCGCCCTTGGAGATTGAGGTGAAGGCCGGAGAAAATCCGAATATCTTTTTGCCCGCCAGTATGAACAGCACCAGTCCGCGCACCAGCCAGTCCATGCCGTACGTGGCGATAAACGGCGATAATTTCACCTTGGAAATCAGCAGCCCGGTAATCGCGCCGATGCCCGCGCCGATGGCGAGAGCCACAATGATGCCCGGCACCACATACCCCTCGATGATGAGCGTCGCCCCAATGTACGATGCGAACGCCGCCACCGAACCGACTGACAGGTCCAGCCCGCCAGTCAGTATCGCCAGCGTCATGCCCAGGCAGTAGATCAGCATAAACGTCGCCTGGCTCATGATCACTGTGAATATG
>JAAXZP010000251.1 GCA_012719815.1 Christensenellaceae bacterium | reverse complement strand
TTCTTTTCAGAAACGATGTCGCCTGTGCCTGGGCGGGCGCGACAGCGCTGCAAAGCGGCATCAATTTGATTGCCGGAACCGGGTCGATGTCTTACGGATGTGACGACAGCGGCCGTACCGCGCGAAGCGGCGGCTGGAGCGAATACTTTTCAGACGAGGGTTCGGGGTTCTGGCTGGGAAAGAAGGCGCTTGAGCTTTTTGCCAAACAGAGTGACGGGCGTGCAGAAAAAGGCCCACTCTATGATATTGTCCGACGCCATTTTAAACTGGACGACGACTTCGAGATCGTGGAAGCTGTAGAATCCGGAATCGCGGGTTCAAGAAAAAAGACGGCGGAACTGCAGCTTTTGCTGCTGTCGGCGGCCAGAGCGGGCGACTCGCAGGCGCTGGCGGCTTATGACGAGGCAGCCCGCGAGCTGGCGCTGATTGTATACGGTGCGTACAGGCAGCTCGATTTCTCCGGGAAGCCTGTGCGCGTCTCGTTTACCGGCGGCCTCATCAACATAGAGGATCTTATCGTGGTACCTTTGAAGCGCGAGGTTGCCAGACTGATACCCGGCGCAGTATTTGAAGAGACGCTCCTCAGCCCTTGCGAAGGCGCGATACTTTATGCTGCCCAGCATTATAGTCCCGATGAGCTGATATCAATTAAGGAGAAACTGCTGGCCAAAGCTGGCATGCGAAAGGAGAAGGCAGATGGCCTATAAGGTGAGGTTTACGCAGACCTTCGACAAGTGTGATCAGGATGCGTTTTTAGCCATTGAAGCCCAGTTCGCCGAGCTGGAGAAAAACGAACCATCTTTGGTTAAGGGCCGGCGCTTTGTGCCCGTCTTTGGCAGGGAACCGACAAATACGCTGATCTGGGAAGCGGAAGTCGGAACGCTGGAGGAAGCAGCGGCACTGCTGAGAAGCATTGAGCGAAATGAGGGCCACGATGCGCTGCTGGAAAAGCAGATCGGATACATGAAGGACTACTATATGGAAATATTGAAAGAATTATAAGGCCAGTTACAGAAAATATGTTATAATGAATAGCATACAGGGCGTTATATTTGATATAAAAGAATTTTCAGTCAACGACGGGCCAGGCGTCAGGCAGACTGTATTTCTGAAAGGCTGCCCATTAAGATGCGCGTGGTGCCATAATCCAGAAGGGCTAGAAACCGTTCCGCAGCTTTTGGTTAGATACGGCGCATGTATTCATTGCGGTCTGTGTAAAACCGTATGTAAACACGACCCGTGTATTGCGTGCGGAGATTGTATAACCGTATGCCCGCTCAGGCTGAGAACTGTTTGCGGCGAGACGATTACGGCCGAAGCGCTTGCCGCAAGGCTTGCAAAAAACGCCGGGATATATGCCGGCATGAAGGGCGGCATCACGTTTTCGGGAGGCGAGCCTCTGATGCAGCCGCAGTTCCTTCTTGAGACCATGAGGCTTACCAGGGAATCGCACCGCGCCGTAGAGACAAGCGGGTTTGCCCCGCGGGATGTCTTCCTGAGCGTGGCCGAAGAGGCGGATTTGATCATGATGGATATCAAGCTGGTTGATCCGCTGCTTCACAGGCGCTATACCGGGGTTGATAACGATTCCATACTCTTAAATCTTCGTCTGTTGATAGAGGGTGACACGCCGTTTATTATCAGGATACCGCTTATCCCCGGGGTTAATGACAACACACAGAACCTGCACGCCTCCGCAGAACTGCTGCGGGGAGCACGGTCCTTGCAATATGTCGAGCTTCTGCCGTATAACCGCCTGGCAGGTGCGAAATACCGGATGCTGGACAGAAGCTATGAACCTGATTTCGATACGGAACGCAGCCTGAACGTTGATACAAAGAAATTCGATGAGCTGGGCATCAAAACAGTGCTGCTGTAACTGATGAAGTACTTGATATCCAAGCTGTCCTGATGGATGCTGACGCAGGCCCCGAATAACGCGTGATTAATCAGTCGTAAAGAAATATATAAGCCATTTCAGGAAGCAGAGAAGATGAACGAGCGAATATCGGCAATGCGTGATTTTTTCATCTATAAAAAAGAGCATCACCAATACAGGCAGAAGCCTGAATATCAATACATGCTCGCAGAGCAGGCGGCGGCAGAAGGCTTGGACGATCTTGACAGGGCTGTACGGCGGGTACGCTATGTCATCGAGAAAGAGCAGCCAGTCGTATTTCCGTTTGAGAAGATCGCGTTGATGCGGACTGTACCCGAAACACAGCATATCTTAACCAAAGAGGAAGAAGAACAGCTGCGCGCGCGCCACTGGTTGCACGAG
>JAAXZP010000250.1 GCA_012719815.1 Christensenellaceae bacterium | reverse complement strand
GTCGCTGCTGGTGATAAACACACTGGAAAACGCCTGCGTTTCCCTGAGGCGCAGCGCAAATGTGGCCAGCGTGTCAGCGCGCTGTACGATGCCATTGACCGTCATCCTGTTTCCCTCCAAATTAAGATGGGTGACGGTTGCGCTGGTGGGCAGGGAGGCTTCCACCGCCTCCACATATCTGGCGATATCCTGGCGGGTGGCGCTCAGCACTTCCAGCTGCGCCAGCTCCTGTTGCAGCATCGCGTTTTTCTGCGTTTTTTCTGTCAGCTGCTGTTCGACAGCCGTCTGGTTGGCGATCTGCTGATTCAGGTCGGCCAGACGGATCTGGGCGTTCTTAAGCGCTTTTTCCGGCAGCCGGATGCCGATAAACAGCAAGCCGCCAAACAGCAGGACGGCAAGCAGCACTATGCACAGCTTCTTGCCGGAATACTGCGTTGGTTTTTTCTTTTGCAGCAAATTGATATCGTGCTTCATACTATTCCTCTCTTAATGTTGCGGCATAGGCATTGAGCAGCAGCGTGAACCCCCGGTGGTCCACCGTATTGGCGCTGCGCGCTGCGGGCAGCAGCATGGACGACAGGTAGACCGGCAGGCCCAGATGCCGCCCCACATATTCCACCAGGCCCGGCATCAGCGCGCCGCCGCCCGACAGGAACACGGTGTGCACGGCGCTCTTCGCGCGATTGCGGTAATAGTCGAAAAGCCGCGCGATCTCGTAGAGCAGCGAGTCGATCTCGTAGGTGACCGCTGATTTCAGCTCGGCGTTGGGGTGCGGCTGGTTCAGGAAATCGATTTCGCGCTTCATCGTCTCCGACGACAGTATGTCCTTGCCGGAATTCCGCGCGATCACCTCGGTTAATTGCTGGCCCGATTTCTTGATCACGTTGCTGATGAAATAGTTGCCGTTGTGATAGATGCTGGCGCGCGTAAACTTGGTACCGAGATCCAGTATGCATATGCCGCCGCATATGTTGAACGACTTGTCTTGCGCCGCCAGGTGCTTGAGCAGCTTCTCGCGGGCGTTCTCGCCGGTGTCCACCACAGTCACGCGTAACCCCGCTTTGCCGAGCACGCTCTTATACCGGTTCACGATGCGCTTGTGCACCGTCGTGACCAGCACGTTATACATCTCGGCGTTGTCTTCCTTCACTTTTTCCACGATTTTATAGTCGATATAATATTTCTCCGGGTCTACGGGCAGGTACCCCGTCATCTCGTTGAGTATGTTCCGGTACAGCTCGTCCTCGGAGAGTATGGGCAGCGTGAAATGGCGGATAAGAATGTCGGTACCCGACAACACGAGAAAGCACTTGCCCGGGTTCAGCCGCGCTTTCTGCCGTGCGGTCTTGAGCGATTTTATCAATGCGTCCTCCGACACGATGTTGAGGTCGTCGACACAGCCCTCGGGGATACGGTGCACCACGAACTTCTGGATGCGCCCGTCCACGCCCGTCTGAATCAGCTTCAGGCTGGAATGCCCGATATCCACCGCTACTGTGGCCATCTGTTTGACTGGCATAAAATGCCCCCTCCTTAATTGATACGGCCTATCGCCGTGATGCTTTGTCCCTGGAACACGCTGGCGTCCAGCGCGGCTGAGCCCCCGCCGGGGTCGAAGAAAGTCCCTTTAAGGTTGGCCAGCTTCGACGCGATATCGCTGGCGCTGTAATGGATTGTCGGCCAGCCGCTGTTCGTGCAGTTGCCTTTGGCGATAACAGCGCCGGTGATGCTGCCGGAGCCGCTGTTAATCTGGATATCGCCGCCCGAGAACACGATGGCCGAAATGGTGGCGCTGGTTACGATTTTTGTCTTGGAGTAAATAACGTTTCCGGACGCGCCCATCTGAGACAGGTTGATGGTTCCCGTCGCAAAGATATTGCCCAGCGCGGTGGCGCCGTTTATGGTCACATTGCCGTTGCTGATAATCGAGCCCTGCACGCTGATACTGCTTAAAGTCACGTCGCCGTCGCAGTAGATATTGCCGTATATGTCGCCTCCGGTCTTTTTGAAATCCCCGCGGCAGTAAATGTCACCGTAGTAAGCGCGGCCGTAGTCGGTGAAGTTGCGGCAGTAGATATCGCTGTATACATTGCCACCGTTGTAGATGGTCAAATCCCCGCGCACCCGGATAACCCCGTCCGGTATGATGTTGTTGTTGGTGATGGTAATGCTAACGCCGTCAGCGGTATCCACGCTGACAGGGTTCGTCCAGGGATAGTTGGACGCCGTCATGGTCGTGCTGCTTGTGATGTAATACTTGGGATTCGGTATAACCGGGTCGCTGAAATAAGGGTAATTCAGCACATCGTTGATGTAATTCTTAACTGAAGGGTCGATGATGGTCTTCCCGTTGTTGACCGTATAGTCCCAGGGTACCTGGTGAACCAGAGCGCCCAGCACAGCGTCGCCGTTGTTGACCGTTATGCCGCTGGAAGGGTTGACGGTCAATGTTTTGCCCACGACCAGCGCGCCCAGGTCGCTGAACCAGCTCTTTGTGCTTACATCCACGCGCTTCACCTTGAGCCGGCCTTCCACCTTATATTGGGTGCCGTCCGCCATGGTGGAGACGGTGCTCACCAGAAACTCGTAGACATCAGCGCTGGAGTCGTGGCCGGATACGGAGAAAGTCGTCCTGGTGGTGCCGCCGGCGAAATCCGGCTCGGCAAAGCTGGCCTGCGCGCCGGCCGCAATGCCGGCAGCGAAGTTGTTGAACAGGCTGGTATACGTTCCGCTTTCCGCCTTCATCATCTGCGCGTAGTAGCGCGACACCTCCTGCCTGAGGTGGTCAAGACCGCTGCTCACGCCGGACTCCGCCGCGTAATATGCGTCGTTGGTGGCGGCGTCCGCCCTGTTGGTTCTCAGCGTGCCCATGGACACGGTGATCACCGAGACGCCCAGCAGCACCAGCACCGTGATGGTAACGATGGCCATGATCAGCGCATCGCCTTTACCGTTCAGTATGCGTCTGACAGCGCGCCGGATGTTCATGCCGTGCCTCCTGTCTGCGATGAGTTCAGCGACAGCGACGTTTTGAGCTCCGTGCCGTTCTGGTTGACAATGCGGATGACCAGCATGGCGTCGCCGGTGCGGCTCACGTCGAACACCGCGATGCCGTTCGCGATCGCGACGCCGTCCTTCTGTATGCTGCCGTTCGAGAGCTTATACTTTCTGCTGCCCACCGTCAGCACGCCGTTTTCAACGCTGATGTCGTCCGGATCGGTGACGCGCACGATATTGGTGATGTCGGACATGGCCTGCCGCAGGTTGATCTGTTCCTCCGCGGAAGCCGTTTCCACGCCGTACAGCGCGAACCCCTGGCCGAAAAAGCTGTACATCAAAAGTGCGACCACGGCTATCAGCGCAGCGGCCAGCAGCACTTCGATCAGGGTATATCCGGTTTTTCCGATACGCTTCATCATTCGTTCCTCAGACTGAGATAAACTTCAGTCGTCGCCACCGGCTTGGGGTTAGTCTTGCTGTCGTAAACGCTGGCAGCAACCCGGACCAGCGACGTATCGCCGGCGATGATGTCCTTGTGGTAATACGCCTCGCCGTCCACGCGGATGTCGGATACGTCGTTGCTTCTGCAGTACACCAGCACCTTACAGCCCGCGCCCGCTGAGATCAGGGGAGAGGGGCCGCCGGGCCAGTTCATAGCGTTCACAATTACGGCGCAGCGGCTGTGGGCTGCGGTTCCGGCTTTCGTTTTACCGCCCGCGCTGAACGTGTAGCCGCTGCCCGACAGGGATATCGATATGTCGGTGGGCACGGACGAATACTCCAGCCACTGCCCGTCCGGCAGCACCGTGAGGAGCGAGCCGTCGCTTCTCATAACGAGGTGCGCGTATACGCAATCGCTGCCGGCAAACAGCGTGCTTTTGGCGTTACCGTACGGCTCGATCGTGGCAGAGAGATAATAGTCGCCGTGCGCTTCCAGCTTGGGCAGGGCGGAGAGCGCCTGCTTATACGTCCTGGTATCCAGCGTTTCAATGTAGTCCTGCACGATGTAGTTGGCGTTCATCACGTTGCGCGCAGCCCGGTCCGTTTTGGCCGACTGCAGAAACACCGACATCAGCGGCAGCGCGACGGCAGCGAATATCGCGACCGACACCAGCACTTCGATCAGCGAAAACCCTTTTCGGTTGTGACGCCAAAGTTTCCTCATACCAGCAGTCCTAAATACCAGTCTATCAGCACGTCCCCGAAGAATAAGCTGAGGACCACGCCCAGTGACAGGAACGGCCCGAACGGTATCGCGTCGGAACCCTTCCTTTTGCTCAGCGCCATCAGCAACAGGCCGAAGATCGCCCCGGCCACGATGCCAATGAGATAAGCGGTGATCACCAGCTTCCGGCCGATGACGAGGCCGCAGAATGCCATCAGTTTGATGTCGCCGCCGCCTATCGCATCCTTTTTCAGCGCGTACGTGCAGAAAAGCGCGATGAGCAAAAGCGGCAGCCCGCCTGCGAAAAAGCCGATCACGTAGCTGTACCAGGCGCCAAAGTAAGGCGTGAATATCGACGCCGTAAGCTGCGCGCCGCCCACGACCAGCCCCGCGATGACCAGCCCATCGGGGATCTCCATATGGCTGATGTCGATGACGGATATCACAATCAGCAGCGACACCAGCGCGAGGTAGACGGGCAGCGGCCACACAAGGCCAAACCGCACATACAGCAGCAGGTACAGCGCACCGGTCAGCGCTTCCACCAGCGGGTACTGCAAGGATATTTTGGCCTTGCAGTACCGGCACCTGCCGCCCAGAAACAGGTAGGACAGCACCGGCACCAAATCCCGGGGCTTGAGTGTCGTGCCGCACGCCGGGCAGGCCGAGCGGGAGGCGACGATGGAGATCCGCTTCGGCAGGCGGCAGATGCATACGTTCAGAAAGCTTCCGATAATAAGCCCCAGCAAGAATATCGCGATGCCGAAAAATATCTCCATGCGCTGTGTTCCCGTTTTCAAGATCCGCGTTTTGGGCGGAGCGGCACAACTTTTCCGCTGTTTTTTATATAACCCGGTCTGCCCGCGTCAAAACATGCTTTGGACATTGCAAAGCCATAAATTGGACAAAAAAATAGCAAGGAAATTTTCCCTTGCTGTAAATGCGCAAATTGAGTTGCTTTAACGCTTAATCATATATGCTGATCGTGGCATCCACTACAGCAACGTTGTTTTCAAATATGATGAGCTTGTTGGCATTTGCCGCGTCATCGTCCGTCAGACCGGAAGGCCACAGGTTGACGCTGGACAGCGTCGTTTTGGCGTTCGCTGTGGACGTAATCGGGGTTTCATTCGGGTACAACGCGTTGTAAGTGTTGATCGCGGTTGCGATATTGCGCGCGTTGGCGACAGCCACCTTCTGGTTCGCGTCCCGGGTGATGCTCGTGAACGTGGGGATGGCGATGGCCGCAAGTATCGCGAGTATGGCGATGACGACGATGAGCTCAATCAGCGTAAAGCCTTTCCTGTTCCTGCGCAAGAGTTTGAACATGCTTTGATTTCTCCTTTCAAATTGGTATCAGTGCGTTTTGCAAAGCGCTCCACGTGTTTTATAAACGCAAATACAATCACTTAAACATACACAGGCTAGAAAATTTGTCTATTTTGTCTATTATTTGATGTTGGAATACATTGTCAGCATGGGCATCAGCACAGACAGCATGACGAACAGTATGATGACCGCGACGATGACCAGCAGCACGGGCTGCAGTATTGTCGTCAGCCTGGTGATGGCTGTGTCCGCTTCTTCCTCGAAATAGTCCGCCGCCTTGCCCATCATCTGGTCCAGCGTACCGGATTCCTCGCCTATTTTGGTCATGTGCACCAGCATCCTGGGGAACAGCGCCGTATCGCTTAAGGCTACGTTTAAGGCCTTGCCCTGCTTAATGGATTCCTCCACGTCCATCAGCCTGTTCTCCGCAAGGCGGTTGCCTACCACCTTGCCCGCGATGCGCAGCGACTGCGTCAGCGAAACGCCTGTGCTGGTGAGCGTGGCGAGGGTGCGGCTGAACCGGGCGGCGAGGACGCGCGTCACTGCCTTTTTGAACAGCGGCGCCCGCAGCTTGAAGGAGTCCCAGGCGAGCCGGCCGCCGGGCGACGATTTGAATACCTTGAAACCGGCGATGATCATCAGCAGTATGCCCACCAGTATCATCCAGTTGTGCTGGATGAATTCGCTCAGGTTCAGCATAAACTGGGTGATGGCGGGCAGCTCGGTGCCGGTCGAGTTGAAGAAGCCCATGAATCTGGGGATGACGAACAGCAGCATGAATATCACCACCATCACCGCCACGATGGTGACGATCATGGGGTACATCATTGCGGAGCGTATTTTCTTGGCGATTTGATGTTCCTTTTCAAACGTCGCGGCGAGCCGCTCCAGCGAGATGTCCAGCGTGCCGCTGATTTCGCCCGCCTCGATCATTTTGATCATGATGGGGGGAAGAGCGCGCTCGTGCATTGACAGCGCTTCCGACAGGCCTTTGCCGCGCTGCAGGTCTTCGCCCACCGCCTGCAGTATCGATTTCAGCTTGGCGTTATCCGTTTGCTCCTCCAGTATGGAAAGCGCCTGAATGAGCGGCACGCCCGCCTTTAATATGCTGGCGAACTGCGTGCAGAACACCGCCAGCGTGCGCTTGGGCAGCATCCCGGAGCCGAGGGCGATGTCCGTTGAGCTTCTCTGGCTGACTTCCGACAGGTCGAGCAGGTACAGTGATTTGGCGCGCAGCGCAAACACCACGGCTTTTTTGTCGGGCGCTTCAATGAGCCCTTCCACTGTTTGGCCGGCCCTGTTGGCCGCTTTATACAGGTATTTGATATCGATCACCCCGCTTTCAGTGGTTACAGAAGGGTCGAGATATAGTTCCGGTCGATACAGTGAGCAAGCGCCGATTCCCGGCTGATGCGGCCCGCTTTATAAAGGTTCGCCAGGGAGTTGTCCATCAGCAGGTTGCCCGCCGCAGTGGACGCCTGCATTGTGGCCGGTATCTGGTGCGTCTTGTTCTCGCGGATGAGGTTGCGGATGGCCGGCGTGGCCACCATTGTTTCCACCGCCACCACGCGCGTTTTGTTGTCAGTACACCGGATGAGCTGTTGCGATATCACCGCCATCAGCGTCATCGACACCTGCATGCGGATCTGCTGCTGCTGGTGCGGCGGGAACACGTCGATGATGCGGTCGATGGTCTGCGCCGCGCCGGTGGTGTGTAGCGTCGAGAGCACCAGGTGGCCCGTTTCGGCAGCGGTCAGCGCGATGCTGATGGTCTCCAGGTCGCGCATCTCGCCGATGAGTATGATGTCCGGGTCCTGGCGCAGCGCGGCGCGCAGCGCGCGGGCGTAAGCGCCCGAGTCTACGCCGATCTCGCGCTGATTGACGATGCATTTTTTATGCCTGTGCAGGTACTCGATGGGGTCTTCCAGCGTGATGATGTGCT
>JAAXZP010000249.1 GCA_012719815.1 Christensenellaceae bacterium | reverse complement strand
GGCGGTTTGCTGCCCTCAAGGCTTATCGCGTATTTCTGCGGGGTGTGCGGCATCCCTCCGGATACCAAGGCGCACAGCATCACGCGGGAACAGCGCGCGGCGCTGGTGCGCACGCTCAAGGCGCTGCGCTTTCAGGTGAAGCAAAAACGGCCAATCGAGGAAGCGGTGATCACGCGCGGCGGCGTGTCTCTGAAACAGATAGATCCCTCCACCATGCAGAGCCGCATCTGCCCGGGCCTGTATTTCGCGGGCGAGATGATCGACGTGGACGCGCTGACGGGCGGCTACAATCTGCAGATCGCTTTTTCCACCGGCTATCTCGCCGGCATCAGCGCCGAGTGACTGGCTGATGCAGCCAATGCGGGAAAAAATGCGATGGTAAAGGCAAAAAACAGTTTGTGCCTGTTGACAAAAACATATTTTATATGATATTATCTGTCTGCTTGGAAGTAGAAACTGCCCGTTTCTCACCTGCCGGCAAAAGCCAGGCATGGTAAGCACTCTTAATTGGTGTGTGGCAACGGGTCGTTATGGCCCGTTTTTTTGTTATAAGTCTCCGGGAAGCGCAGCTTTTTTGGAGAAAAATTGCCTGTTCGAAGGACCAGGCGTGGTCAAAAAGCGCTGTGTAAATATATTATTTTGTGGAGGTGTTTACTATCGCGACCGAACATCAGATCAACGAGCAGATCAGAGACAAGAGCGTCCGCCTAATTGGAGAAGACGGCACTCAGATCGGTATCATGTCTGCGCGTGAGGCGATGGAAATTGCAGAGGAAAGGGGACTGGATCTTGTCAAGATCTCGCCCAATGCACAGCCGCCCGTATGCAAGCTGATGGATTACGGGAAATTCCGTTTCGAACAGGCTAAAAAGCAAAAAGAGGCCAAGAAAAACCAGAGTACCGTTTCCGTCAAGGAGATGCGCCTGTCGGCCACCATCGACAAGCACGACCTGGAGGTCAAGGCGAGGAACGTCACCAAATTCCTGAAGGACGGCGATAAAGTCAAGGTGTCGTTGCGCTTCAGAGGACGGCAATTGACGCATACTGATCAGGGAAAGCAAGTGATGGACCTTTTCTACAGCATGGTGCAGGACAACGCCGTGATGGAGAAAAGCGCCAAGCTTGAAGGCCGGAGTATGTTCATGATATTAGCACCAAAGAACTAACAAGGAGGAGCAACACTATGCCCAAAATCAAGACTCACAGAGGAGCCGCAAAGAGGTTTTCGCTGACCAAAACCGGAAAGGTGAAACGGGCGAAAGCCTATAAAAGCCACATACTGAACAAGAAGACCACCAAGAGGAAAAGGAACCTTCGCAAAGCGACCTTTATTTCCGCGGCGGAAGCGAAGAACATCAAGCAGCTTATTCCTTACAAATAGATGAGTGACAGGAGGATTGTGATATGGCCAGAGTGAAAGGGGCAATCAATACCCGAAAGAAACATAAGAAAGTTTTAAAGCTTGCGAAAGGATATTTCGGCGCAAAATCCAGGCAGTTCAGAGCAGCCAACCAGGCTGTGATGCGCTCGCTGCGCTATGCATATATCGGCCGCCGCTTGAAGAAGCGCGACTTCCGGAGCCTGTGGATTACCCGCATCAACGCGGAGGCCCGGAACAACGGCATCAGCTATTCCCGCCTGATCAGCGGCCTTAAGAAGGCGGGCGTTACGGTCAACCGCAAGATTCTCGCGGACATGGCCGTCAACGACAAGAAAGCGTTTGCCGGCATGGTGAATGTCGCGAAGCAAAACATCAATTCATGATAAGACGGTGCATAAAATAAGGCTGCCCGGCGAAAGCAACCGGCAGCCTTTTTTGTTTGCGCGTTATCCCAGGGCGGCAAGTACCGCGGCCACCAGCGCCAGCGCGGCGAAGGGAATCAGCCCGCCCGCGGCCAGCTGGGCATGCGTGTGGCGCTTCATATAGATGCTGGCAGCCCACGCGGCAGCCAGCACCAAAAAGCCAATAAACCCCGCTGCCGACCCGAAATAGACCAGCAGCAGGAACGGGCCGACAATGCCGCAGGCATGGCCGCTGGCCTTGAAATGAAGCAGCCTGTTTAAGGCGATGGCGATAACCCCGGATAAAAGGTACGACACGTATATGATCAGCACGTTGGTCGGCGTGGGCAG
>JAAXZP010000248.1 GCA_012719815.1 Christensenellaceae bacterium | reverse complement strand
TTGACGCTCTGGTCGTTCTCCGCGCCGCACCGCGGGCAAATATTCAGCGCCAGGCTCGTGCCGCAGTTGGTGCAGAACTTGCTCTGACCGGCGGGCTTGCCGCAGTTGGGGCAGAAGGTGGCCTTCTGCTCTATCTCTCCGTGGAACACCTGTGTCTGATTCGCCTTATCCCAGATATCGCGTTTCATCTTGTCTGCCCGGGCCGCGGCAATCTCCACGTTCATGCGCGGCGCGTCCTCGGCGCACAGGCCAACTTCATCGTTCCAGCACGAATCGCACACCCACTGGTGGCACTTGTTGCAGCGGTGGAAATGCTGCTTGGCCTCATTCTGGGCCATGGCAAAAGCCTTTTCATGCTCCTTGTGCCATTCGGGCGACATGCCCTGAAACCTTTCGCCGAGCACATGCTCGCCTGCGTAAGCCATGCGGCTGAGCCCGCCCAATACACCGCCGCCGAGGAGGCTGGAAGCCGCACCGATACCGCGCGACAGCCCTTTTAAAAGGTTGCCCTTTTTGTAGGTCTGGGATTCGATGAACGACGACCTGAAACCATCATGGCACACATCGCAGTAGAACGTAAACTGGAATCCCGCTTCCGTACTGTTGTCTTCATAGTTTCTTGTGAAAGCCTGCATCATGGTTTTTAGCCCTCCGGTTACTTTTTCTTTATTTTCTTACCGCACGCTGTGCATTTAACATTCTCAAAAAACTGCGGCATATGGCATAGCTTGTTGGTGCATATGATGACCAGCGACGCGCCGCACACGTCGCATTTGTCGCCCACGAAAGTCGGCTTGCCGCAAGCCGGGCACGCAACGGTCAGCGCCCTGCCGCACGATGAACACCGCTGCCACCCCCGCCTGATCTCGGCGTTGCAGGACGGGCACGCGTCGTAAAACGGGCTCATCCGACCGCAGACAGGGCAGAACTTGCTGTCGTAGCTGATCAGGTTGCCGCAACCGATACACGCCTTGTCATATCCCGCCATCAATACCCCTCCTCATTCCAGGTAGGATTCGATCGTCCTTTTCCATGCTTCAAAGCCGCTGTGCACGGCGCGGCCAGCCAGCAGCGCGCGAAGATTTCGCAGGCCTTCGCTGCGTTTCAGCGCGCCACGGTAGTCCTCATACTTCTCCGCTTTCAGGGCTTCTTTCGACAGATAGATGGGCTCGCGCCGGTAGTTGACAGCCAGCATGCTGTCGTTGAACGCCAGCAGCCACTGCCGCCAGCTCTCCGGCGGTATGCTGCCTTTAAGCCCCAGGCGGAATACATACGTCGCCGCGGCGCCCTCACCCACGCTCTCCAGTATCACGGCGTTTTTCACAAACACCGGCGTCAGCGTATGGATCACCTCGCCGGTCATCTCGCCCATCAGGCCGCGCTTGATGCCCACCGCCATACTGCCGTCCGCCAGCGATTTAAGATATTCGTACTCCTGCGCGATGTCCGACGCTTTGAGCCGGCTGTCCAGCGCGTCCGCAAACGCAGGCGATATCGCGCGCACGTCCTCCATCGGCACGATCATGCCCTCCATCAGAAGGTCGGCCAGGGCGTCGTCCACCGGCGCGATTTCCGACAGCTTGTCGCGCGTCTGCTTTCTCAGATCCGTCACGCGTTTTTGGTATTCGCGCAGGAACGGGTCCGTCAGGCGGCCCAGCTTCTGCAGCACATACGCCCGCCCCATCCGGTCCGTCACCGTGAAGCGGTACGGCTCTGTCTTAACGTCCGCGGCCATGCAGTACGGCACGCGCACCAGCATATGCGTCTCGGGCAGTATCACCAGCGCCGTTTCGCAGATGCGGAAAACCGCCGGAGACGCCTCGCCCGCAGGTGAAACGTACTGTCCCGGCGCCTCAAAATGCGCCGTCTCCTTCATCAGCAGCTGCCTGAACAGCGCCTCGTTAAAAGCGCGTATCAGCTTCCCGGCAAAGTCTTCATACAGGTGCCCGATCATGGACAGCACGATATCCCCTTCGTCCGTGCTGACAGTCACGCTGTAATCCGCCGCGCGCACGGCAAGAAGCGAACCCAGCTTCAGCGTACGCGAAAAGCCGGGCGCGCTGAAAACCAGCTTGTCGTCGAAAAGCTGCGCCGTCACCCGTTCATGCTTCTGCTGCGCCAGACTTACCCTCATCCGCGCGGTAATCAGGGGTATGGCCTGCTCGGCTCCGTCCATATATACCTACACTTTAACGATACGGACAAACAAATCGGAAAAGAAATGTGTGCCCGCCGAAGTTATACAGCTCCAAGCCTGATATTCTCACAAAAAATATGGTATGTCCATTATATAACACAGACGTGTATGGTTCAATCCGTAATGGAAAACATTTTGGCAGTTGTCTGAATATCAGCAGTTGCCCGTATAGACGTATTTCAGCCTCTCCCGCGCGATATCCGCCAGCGCGTAAACCGTCTCCACCGGCGTCGCGTTCCCGTCCGCCATCCGGTAACGCGGGAAGAAGCGCGAGACATGCAGCGGGATATCCGCGCTGACGCACGACAGCCATTCGGACAGATCCCGCATCTCATCCTCGCTGTCGTTGCGGCCCGGGACGATCAGCGTGGTCACCTCCACGTGGCATGCCTTTGCGGCGATGGCGATCGTCCGCTTCACCGGCTCGATGTGGCCGTGCAGCGTCAGGTAAAAATCCTCCGTAAAGGCTTTGAGGTCGATGTTCATCGCGTCAATCAGCGGCAGCAGTGCGCGCAAAGGCTCTTCGTTGACGTAGCCGTTGGTCACCAGCACGTTTTTGAGGCCGTGCTCATGAGCCAGCGCGGCGCAGTCCCGCACGTATTCGTAGCCGACCAGCGGCTCGTTGTAGGTATAGGCGATGCCGATATTGCGGGAGGATTTGAGCGCAAACGCTTTCTCCACCAGTTCCTCCGGCGGAACATATACGGTGCGCGCCCGCTCGCGGCTGCACATCGATATCTCGTGGTTCTGGCAGAACGGGCAACGCAGGTTGCAGCCGAAGCTGCCCACGGACAGTATGGTGCTGCCCGGGTAAAACCGGCGCAGCGGCTTTTTTTCGATGGGATCCAGCGCCATCGAGGTGATCAGCCCGTAGTTATCGCTCACCACCGCGCCGCCCCGCGCGCTGCGGGCCCGGCAGAAACCGACCTGCCCTTCCTCCAGCTCGCAGCTCTGGGGGCAAATGCCGCACCTAATTTTCATTTGTGGCGCACCACCTCAAAACGCTCCATCTTATAGTCCTCGTCCCGGCGGATGCCCGCTTTCTGCAGCGCGATATCCACCTGCTGCCTCACGGTGTCCACGCCTTCCAGATTGGGCAGCAGCAGGCCGCGCCGGTACCCCTTGCTCACGATCACGCCGTAGCGCTTGGGGTCCAGCTCGTCCATCGACGATATCGGCTCAGGCTCGCTCAGCACGTCCACGCTGTACACCAGTTGCGGGAGGTCCTCCTCCTTCACCGGCTCAAACCGCGGGTCTGCGGTGCCTGCGCTGATGGCATTGTTCATGATCTCTTCCGCGATGGAGCCCGTCGTGGGCGATATCGTGCCGATGCAGCCGCGCAGCCGCCCGTCCTTCTTCAGCGATACAAACACGCCTGCCCGCCGGGTCGGCATCTCATCCGGCAGGCCGTCTGGCATCGCGGCTCTTTTTCCCGTCTTCACATACGTTTCCAGCGACAGCCGCGCCAGCTTCACATAGGCGTCCTCGCCGGCCTTAACCGCCGCCAGCTCCGCGGCGCGCTCCTCCTCGTAGACCCGACCGAACCGGCGGTTTTCGTCCGGGCCGCCCACGGCGTAGCCGCACACCG
>JAAXZP010000247.1 GCA_012719815.1 Christensenellaceae bacterium | reverse complement strand
TGGACAACCTGACGTTCGGCGGCGGCGTAACGGTGGCGGGCCTTTTGGGCGGGCGCGACTTGCTGCGGGCGCTCAAGGGCAGGGAGCTCGGCGAACGGCTGTTGATACCCGCTGTGGCGCTGCGGGACGACGGCATATTTCTGGACGATATGGCGCGTTCGGAGCTGGAGGAGGCGCTCGGCGTGCCGGTGTTCCCGGCGGCGGACGCCTTTGATCTGGTAAGCTGCATGGCGGGAAAATCTCTGAAGGAGAAACATGGCTAAACCCTTTGTCGCTATCGTGGGTCGGCCCAATGTGGGCAAATCCACTTTTTTCAACAGAATAGCGGGCAAGCGCATATCCATCGTGGAGGATACACCCGGCGTCACACGGGATCGGATTTACGCGGACGCGGAATGGCTGGGCCGCGAGTTTACGCTGCTCGCTACGGGCGGCATCGACCCGGACGCATCCGACGTCATACTGGTGCAGATGCGGCGTCAGGCCGAGCTTGCGGTGGATATCGCGGACGTGATACTGTTCTTTGTGGACGGCAAGCAGGGGATGGTGAGCGCGGACCAGGAGATTGCCGATATGCTGCGGCGCAGCGGCAAACCCATCATCACCGTTGTCAACAAGGTGGATTCGCCCAAGGACGAAGAGGCGGTGTACGACTTTTACGCGCTGGGCACCGACAACCTGTTTGCGATATCCTCATCCCAGGGTCTGGGCATCGGCGAACTGCTTGACGCCGTAATCGCGCATTTGAGCGAAACGGATTCCGAGGACACCGGCACAGGCGACGCTTTGAAGATTGCCGTGGTGGGCCGGCCCAACGTCGGCAAGTCGTCGCTGGTCAACGCGCTGATCGGCGAGCAGCGCACCATTGTGTCGGACATCGCCGGCACCACGCGGGATGCCATCGACGTGCCGTTTGAGCGGGACGGGCAGCGCTATGTGCTGATCGATACCGCGGGCATCCGCAGGAAAGCGCGCATTGAGGACAAGTCCATCGAGCGCTACAGCGTGATCCGCGCGTTTGCCGCGGTGCGGCGTTCGGACGTGGTGGTGGTGATGGTGGACGCGACGCAGGGCATCACCGAGCAGGACGTCAAGGTGGCGGGTTTTGTGCACGATGAAGGCAAGCCTTGCGTGATTGCGCTCAACAAGTGGGACGCCGTCGAGAAGGACACCTATACCATCAGGAAATATGAGAAGGATATCGCATCGGCGCTGGCATTCATGAGCTATGCGCAGATGGTGACAATATCCGCCAGGACGGGGCTGAGGCTGAACAAGCTGCTGGATACGCTGCATCTGGCCCGGGAGAACAGCCTGCGCCGCATCACGACGGGGATGCTCAACGAGTGCATTTCCGAGGCCATTGCGATGGTGGAGCCGCCGTCCGACAAGGGAAGAAGGCTCAAGATCTATTACGCAGCGCAGGTGGGCGAAGCGCCTCCGCACATCGTGCTGTTTGTCAACGACGCGAACCTGATGCATTTTTCTTACCTGCGCTATCTTGAAAACTATCTGAGAAAAACTTTCGATTTTACGGGTACACCGCTGCGGCTTTCTGTCCGAAACAAGAACGAGTGAGGAAAGGGAGTCTTATATGGTCTTAAGATATGTATTGACAGCTGTGGTCGGCTATCTGCTGGGATGCATTTTATTTGGGGATATTGCCAGCAAACTGTTTAAGGGTAAGGATATCCGCAAGGTGGGCAGCGGCAATATCGGTACTGCCAACGCTATCCGTACCTATGGCTGGGGCGGCGGTGTATTTACTTTCGTGGGAGACGTGGCTAAGGGTGTATTGGCGGCGCTCATCGGCAAATGGCTGCTGCCGCAGGTGCTGACAGACGGCGCCGTATCGCTTCTTGACATGAGCGCTCAGCCCGGCGTGGCTATCGGCGTGTGCGTGGGCGGCGTGGCGGCTGTGCTGGGGCACATCTGGCCGGTATTCCAGAAATTCCGCGGCGGCAAGGGCGTGGCGACCACTTTGGGAGTGTTGCTCATTATGATGCCGGTGCATACAGCCATCGTGCTGGCCATCTCCCTGATTATTGTGGCGTGCACGCGCACAATGTCCATCGGTTCGCTGGTCGGCACGGCGCTGATGGCGGCAGTATCGTTTGTGTTCTTCTGGGGGGATATCGTCAACCATGTAACCTGTGTGGTGCTTTTAATATTGGTGTACTACTCGCATCGCATGAACATCAAGCGTCTGGCCGAGGGCAAGGAAAACCAGCTTTAGAGGAGGATAAATGCTGCAG
>JAAXZP010000246.1 GCA_012719815.1 Christensenellaceae bacterium | reverse complement strand
GTCTAAGACGGTGGAGCAGCGCGTGCGCGCCCTCAATAAGCTGCTGCCCATGCAGAAGCAGGACTTCAAGGGCATCTTCGAAGTGATGGGCGAGCTGCCGGTCACCATCCGCCTGCTGGATCCGCCGCTGCACGAGTTCCTGCCGCAGGACGATGAGGACATCAAGGCCATCGCCAAAGAGATGTTCATTCCGGTTGAAGAGCTGCGCGCCACCATCACCAGCCTGCACGAGTTCAACCCGATGATGGGCCACCGCGGCTGCCGTCTGGCTGTGTCCTATCCGGAAATCGCCCAGATGCAGACCCGCGCCATCATGGAGGCGGCTATCGAGGTATCGCAGGAGAAGGGCATCAGCATCGTTCCGGAGATCATGATCCCGCTGGTCGGCGAGATCAAAGAGCTCAAGTACGTCAAGGAAGTCGTCGTGAAGACCTGCGAAGAAGTGATCGCGGAGAAGGGCGCATCCATCAAGTACATGGTGGGCACCATGATCGAGATCCCGCGCGCGGCGCTGACGGCGGACGAGATCGCTGCCGAAGCGGAGTTCTTCTCGTTCGGCACCAACGACCTCACGCAGATGACGTTCGGCTTCTCGCGTGACGACGCGGGCAAGTTCCTGGACGACTACTACAACAAGAAGATCTACGAGTTCGACCCGTTCGCCAGGCTGGACCAGAAGGGCGTCGGCAAGCTGGTTAAGATGGCGGTGGAACTGGGCCGCAAGACCCGTCCGGACATCAAGCTGGGCATCTGCGGCGAGCACGGCGGCGACCCGAGCTCCATCAAGTTCTGCCACGACACCGGTCTCAACTATGTGTCCTGCTCGCCGTTCCGCGTGCCGATCGCGCGTCTGGCTGCGGCTCAGGCGGCGATACTCGCCAAGCAGGCATAGCGGAAACAAAGGTTGGTTTGCAAGAGAGGTGGGGCAGCTTAACCGCTGCGCCCGCCTCTTTGTTTTGCAGACGCACGCCGTATTGGGTTAAATACGGCCGCAAAACAGCCGGCAAACTGCAAAAACGGCAAAGCCTGACAGGTTTTGACGTGCGGCGCGGGCGTGTCCGCCGTTGCGAATTGACGTTATGAGGCGCATATATTATAATGAGCCGGCAGAGTTTTTGCAGAGGAGAAGGACATTGAAGCTCTTTAACACGATGACGCGCCGCAAGGAGGAATTTGTGCCGGTGGAGCCGGGCAAGGTGAAGATTTACGCCTGCGGCCCCACGGTTTACAATTTCTTTCATATTGGAAACGCGCGTCCATTTATTATTTTTGATACGCTCCGGCGGTATTTCGAGTACATCGGCTACGACGTGACGTTTGTACAGAACTTCACCGATGTGGACGACAAGATGATCGCGCGCGCGGCTGAAGAGAAAACAACTCTCAGGGAGCTGGGCGAGCGGTTTATCAAGGCGTATTTTGAGGACGCGCAGGGGCTGGGCATCAGGCCCGCCACAGTGCATCCCAAAGCGACGTAACACATCGGCGACATCATCAAACTTGTCAGCCGGCTGATCGAAAAGGGCCACGCCTACGAGGTGGACGGCGACGTGTACTTCGACGTGTCCAGCTTCCCGGGCTACGGCAAGCTCTCCGGCCAGTCGCCGGAAGAGCGGATGGCGGGAGCGCGCATCGACGTCACCGACAACAAGCGCCACCCGGAGGATTTCGCGCTGTGGAAGGCCGCCAAGCCCGGCGAGGACAGCTGGGATTCGCCGTGGGGCAAGGGCCGGCCCGGCTGGCATATCGAGTGCAGCGCGATGAGCATGCGCTATCTCGGCGAAACCATTGACATTCACGGCGGCGGGCAGGACCTTATTTTCCCGCACCACGAGAACGAGATCGCGCAGTCGGAAGCGGCCACCGGCAAGCCGTTCGCCCGCTACTGGATGCACAACGGCTACATCAACGTGGACAACGAGAAGATGTCCAAATCCAAGGGCAACTTCTTCACCGTACGGGATATCGCGCAGAAGTACGACCTGCTGGTGGTGCGGCTGTTCATGCTGTCCGCGCACTACCGCACCCCCATCAACTTCTCCGAGGAATTGATCGCGCAGGCGGCATCCGCGATGGCGCGCATCAAAAACTGCCGCGAAAACTTGAAGCACATCATGGCCACCGGCAGCGGTTCGCCGGTTAATGTGGAGGAAAAAATCCGCGCGCTGGAGAACGGCTTTTGCAATGCGATGGACGACGACTTCAACACGGCGGAGGCGATAGGCGCGATATTCGAGTACATCCGTGACATCAACCAGGCGTTTGAGCACGGCGGGGACAAAAAGAGCGCCGGGGATGCGCTGGCCGCGCTGGACAAAGTGCTGGATGTGCTGGGGCTGGTGCCCCGGGAAGAGGCCATACCCGACGAGGTGCTGGAGCTGGTGAAGCGGCGCCAGGAAGCCCGCGCCAACAAGAACTACGCGGAGGCGGACGCGCTCCGCGAGCAGATAACGGCGCTGGGCTATGAAGTCAAGGACACGCCGGAAGGCCCCAAGATTAACAAAAGATAAGGGAGAATAGCATGGACTCAAGCAGTCTCAACGGTTTTATGTCGTTATTTATGGTGTTCATCGGCGTGATGGCGCTGTACTCGGCGATCACGGGAAAGGGCCCGGTGTTCAACAACGATTACCCCAAAGCGATGAAGGAAGACGCCAACAAAATGCTGCGCAAATTCTGCTGGTACGTCGGCCCTGTCACGCTGATAACGGGGGCTCTGGACTATTTCTGGCCGCGGATTGTCGGGGAAGAAGTGATTGAGAGCGGCGGCTTCATACTCTCGCAGCTGCCGTATATTGCGAGCATGGTGCTCGTCATTCCCGCCGTCGTGATATACGTTGTGTTGTTCCGGAAACGGTTTAAGCAGTATCTGAAGAAAAAGAAGGCATAGCAGACGGTACGCGGCCCGCATACGATATATCATGCTTTTGAGCATGGGGAGGGGAATGCGTGGCCGAACTGTTTTTTACGGTCGGGCATGAGTGGGTCCGGCTGGACGGCCCGGAGGCGGCCGTGGGAGTGACCGGCGACGGTCTTTATGGGGATGTCGTGTGTATCGAGTTGCCGGAAATCGGCCGGCAAGTGGAAGCGGGGGAAGCCTGCGCTCAGGTGGAAACCGTCAAGTCGATCCGCGACGTACACGCGCCGGTGGGCGGCGTGGTGATCGCGGTGAACGATTCGGTGTTCGACGACCCCGACGTGATCGCCCGGCAGCCGCTGGATACATGGCTGTTTAAGCTGCGCGCGGACGGGGGCGGCAGGGAAGGCCTGATGACGCAGGCGGAATACGCGGCGTGGATCCGCCAGAAAAGCGACGAGAACCCGTAATTTGGGAACAGATATTTGCAGCGGGGCTGTTGCCCGCACCGGACGCTCATCCGTCCGGTGCGGGGGCAGCTTTGCGCTTGTTGGCGCATAGGGATAGGAGAAAGCTATGAGGAAAAAAACGACCGCGGTACTGGCGGCGCTGGGCAGCGCACTCTTGATACTGGGGCTTTTGATTGCGAGCATCGAGATGTTTGCCGTGAGCCAGGATTTTTATCAGCGCGAATACAAAAAGCTCGGCACCGCCCAGAGCATCGGCATCAGCGAGGACGACCTTGCCCGAGTGACGGACAAACTGCTCCGGTACACGACGGGCGCTGAGGACAATCTCGACATGCAGGCCGAGATTCAGGGGCAGATGCAGGAGGTTTTCGGCGAGCGCGAGAAGGCGCACATGGTGGACGTCAAAGCGCTGTACCTGGGCGCGAGAACCGTGCGCACCGTATCGCTGGCGTTGGCGGCCGTGCTGATTGCCGCGGCATTTCTTATAGGCAAAAGGGATGCCCTGCGTGTGCTGTGCCGCTCGTTCCTGTGGGTGTCGGTCGGGTTCGTGGCGGTTGTGGGCGCAATTGCCCTTTACGCCGCCGTTGATTTCACCGCGTTCTGGACGTCGTTCCACCACGTGTTTTTCACCAACGACCTGTGGCTGCTGGACCCCCGCACAGACGTGCTGATCCAGATGGTGCCCGAGCAGTTCTTCTCGGACCTGGTGGCGCGCATCATCGCACGCTTTGTCTCGATATTCCTGACGCTGAACATTGCGGCCGCTGCGGGCCTTATCTACATCAAACGCCGCGGGCGCGCGGCTGCGGAGGGCTGACATGGACAGGCTGATACTGGCGATTGAAACATCCTGCGACGAAACGGCTGCCGCGGTGACGCAGGGGCGCCGCGTGCTGGGCAGCGCGGTGTATACCCAGACGGACCACGAGAAATACGGCGGCGTGGTGCCGGAGATCGCGGCGCGCAACCATATCATGAAGCTGCCTTACATTGTGGACGAGGCGATGCGCGAAGCCGGCGTGGGCTTTGAAGACCTTGAGGCCGTCGCCGTCACCGACGGGCCCGGGCTGGTGGGCGCGCTGCTCGTCGGCGTGTCTTACGCCAAAGGGCTGGCGTACCGGCTGGGCGTGCCGCTGATACCCGTGCACCATATCGAGGGCCATACCTGCTCGCTGTACCTGACTTACGAAGAGCTGGAGCCGCCTTTCCTGTGCCTCGTGGTGTCGGGCGGGCATACGCATATCGTGGTGGTGGAGGACTACGGCCAATACCGGCTGCTCGGCAAAACGCGGGACGACGCGGTAGGCGAGGCGTTCGACAAAACGGCCCGCGTGCTGGGGCTGGGATACCCCGGCGGGCCTAAGCTGGAGCGTTTGGCGCAGAAAGGCCGCCCGATATACAGCTACCCGCGCGGCTTCAAGGGGGAAACGCACCTCGATTTCACGTTCAGCGGCCGTAAAACCGCTGTGATCAACCACAAACACCAGATGGACCAGAAGGGCGAACCTTACGAC
>JAAXZP010000245.1 GCA_012719815.1 Christensenellaceae bacterium | reverse complement strand
GGTTTGATTACAAACGGGTGTGCGTGGAAGGGCCGGTATTCGATATCCGGGAGGTGATGCTGTGATGGCGGTGAATATGTCGGTCAACCTGTGTGGCGTCACGCTCAAAAACCCCGTCATTGCGGCGTCGGGCACGTTCGCATTCGGGCGGCAGCATTCCTGGTTTATCGACGTGAATCAGCTCGGCGGTATCGCGCTCAAATCGATAACGCTGTAAAAACGCATCGGCAACCCGCCGCCGCGCATTGCGGAGGCTGCCTCGGGTATCATCAACAGCGTCGGCCTGCAAAACCCGGGCATCGACGGTCTCCTTGCCGAAACGCTGAAAGAGGTGAGGGCGCTGGACACCGTGGTGATCGCCAACATCGCGGGCAGCCGCATCGAGGATTATGCGGCGGTAGCGGAGCGGCTCAACGACGCGCCTGTCGCCATGCTGGAGCTCAATATCTCCTGTCCTAACGTGAAGCTGGGCGGCGCGAGCCTGGGAACGGACCCGGCGTCCGCGGCGGAATGCACGCGCGCAGTCAAAGCCGTCACCAACAAGCCGCTGATTGTCAAGCTGACGCCCGCGGCCGGCAATATCGTTGCGGTGGCCAAAGCGGTGGAAGACGCGGGCGCGGATGCGGTATCGCTGATCAACACGCTGCCCGCCATGGCGGTGGATGTGCATACCCGAAGGCCGGTTCTTGGCAACGTGACGGGAGGACTGTCCGGCCCCGCTATCAAGCCGGTGGCGCTCAAGATGGTGTACGACGTGTCGCAGGCGGTCAGCATTCCGGTGGTCGGAATGGGCGGCATCATGACGGGCGAAGACGCGGCGGCGTTTATGCTGTGCGGCGCGACCGCCGTGATGACGGGTACAGCGAACCTGCTGGATCCCGGCGCGTCGCTGCGCATCATCGACGACCTGCGCTGCTACGCAGAAAAGGCCAATATCCAGGAAATATCTGCGCTCACGGGCGCGCTGGAGGTTTGACATGGATACGCAAGAGGTACTGGACATTTTCAAACAGACGGGCGTGATGCTGGAAGGGCATTTTCAGCTGACATCGGGGCGGCATTCCAATCGGTATATGCAGTGCGCGAAGCTGTTTCAATACCCGGACATTGCTGAGAAGTTCGCAAAAGAACTGGCCCGGAAGTTTTCCGGCGTGGATCTGGTGGCCGGCCCGGCGGTGGGCGGCATCATACTCGCGTATGAGGTATCGCGGCAGCTTAAAGTGCCCAATATATTCGCGGAGCGCGAGAACGGCGTGATGTCGCTTAGACGCGGCTTTACGGTGCCGCACGGAGCGCGCGTGCTGGTGGTGGAGGATGTGGTTACCACGGGCGGCAGCGTCAGGGAAGTGATCGATCTGGTGCGGTCGCTGGGCGGCAAGCCTGCGGGCGTCGGCAGCATTGTGGACCGCTCGAACGGCGCTGTGGATTTCGGCATACCGTTTTATGCAGTGTTGTCGATGGAGGTTGTCTCATACCCGCCGGAGGAGTGCCCGCTGTGCAAGCAAGGCTCTGTAGCCGTCAAACCGGGCAGCCGGGGGCTCAAGTGACATTAGGTTGTGATTGTATATAAAGAGGAGCGTGTATAGGCAATTAAACTAAGCTATCCAAGAACCTTTTTACTAAGAGCGTTTATCGCTCTTTTATTTTTTTCCGCTGCTGCAAATACTAATGGCGTTATTGATTCATTCGCAGGAGGATAACATGATCAGAACGGATCTGGCCATGGAAGCTGTGGAATATGCGGGGCAGATACCCGGCGTTTCGGTGATCAGCGACGAGGTGATGCCTGGCCTCAAGCGCGTGCGCGTGACAGTGGAAACAGAGGAAGGGGAACGCGCCGTCGGCAAGAAAAGAGGCATCTATGTGACGTTGGAAGCGCCCGACCTGGCGCAGGGCGACGTTGATTTGGACGAGGCCTGTTCCAAAGCTTTGGCTGCCGAGATTACGTACATGGCAGGGGATGCGCTGGACGGCAGCATTCTGGTGGTGGGGCTGGGCAACCGTCAGGTGACGCCCGACTCGCTGGGACCGGCGGTGTGCGATTTGGTGTTCGTGACGCGGCACATGCATGAGTACGCACCGGACGAGATCGACCAGCGCATCGGCGTGGTGTCCGCCATTGCGCCCGGCGTACTGGGCGTCACCGGCATTGAGACGGGTGAGATCGTCAGCGGAGTGGTGGAGTCGCTCAAGCCGTCGCTGGTGATCGCTATCGATTCACTGGCTTCCCGCGCGCTGGAGCGCGTGCGAACCACGGTACAGGTGGCGAACACCGGCATCGCGCCGGGAGCGGGTATAGGCAACAAGCGGAAGGCGCTGGATAAAGAGTCGCTGGGCGTGCCGGTGCTGGCTATCGGCGTTCCGCTGGTGGTGTATGCGTCCACGATTGCGCAGGAGCTGATGGATACGGCATTAAAGCAAGCGCCCATCGACCGCCGGATGAACGACAGGCTGCAAAAGGTGCTTGCGGGTCTCAACGACGTGGACGGGGCAGACATGATCGTGACGCCCAAGGAAATCGACAAAGTGGTACAGGACCTGGCGCGCATCATCGCGGACGCGCTCAACATCGCGCTGCACAGGAACCTGACGCTGGAGGAGACGCGTCGGTACATGCACTAAACTCACAGAATTAATGTATACAGGCTCACCGCTTTGCATAGATTTGAGTGAAGGAGTGCGAAGCGATGAGAAAAAGCAGGTTAATTTCCAGGCCGGCCAGGCCGCTTTCAGATAGCCATTGGAAAACTGTTGCAGTTTTGGTGAAAGCGGCTTTGGCTACGGGGGTCGCCCTGTGCCTTGCATTAACCGTAATATTCGTGGCGCGCATTGGCGGGCAGCAAAGCAGCGTTGCGGCAGCGGGCAGCACGCTGCCCGACCCTGCGCTCGTGGACGCCTCGGGCGTGGAGGGGATATTCAGGCAGAGCCTCATCGACCCGCGGCTGATTCTTTCTCAGGAGATGCCGGTGTTATACGGGGTGGATGTGCAGGAGATATCTTTGGAAGACAGTACACCCCCTGATAATCCGGAGACGGACATCTATTTCGACGTGCTGCCTGAAGATATCAAGATGGAATTTCTGGGCTTTGCCAACGACGAGCCCCAGGAGTTCCGCGTGGGCATACTCGGGCCGCAGGTGCTGATTTATCACACGCACACAACGGAAGCCTACCGCCCGACGCGCGAGGATGCATACGTGGCGGCAGGTTCGTGGCGCACCAAGGATCATGCGCATTCCGTGGTGGCTGTGGGCGAGGTGCTGAGCCAGGAACTTAAGCGGTACGGCTTTAAGGTGCTGCACGATACCACCAACCATGAACCTCCCAAGCTGGATACTGCCTACGAGCGCTCGCTGGTCACCATGCAGGAATACCGGCAGAGATACCCGACAATACAGGTGTTCATCGACCTGCACCGGGACGCCTACAAGGATGTGGAGGCCGGCAGCAAGGACTTTGTTGTGGTGAACGGCGAGGAGTGCGCCCGGGTGATGTGCGTGGTGGGCACCGGCGAAAAGTATTCCGTCAAGCCCAACTACGAATCCAACTACAAGCTGGCTTTGGCCTTTGCCAACGAAATGGAAAAAATCAAGAAAGGTTTTACGCGACCCATCCGCATCAAGACGGGTCGGTACAACCAGCATGTTTCGGATATGTGCCTGCTCATCGAAGTGGGGCATAACGCCAACACGCTCCAGCAGGCCAAGAATGCCGCCAAATACGTTGCGCTGGCCCTAAGCCGCGTGCTGGAGATCGGGGAATAACGGACGGTGAGAAGGGCGGGTATTGAAACGCTCCTGCCCAGGGAGTATAATGAACTATCATTGGGGCGGGAGATATGATGTCAGCAAACTGCAAACCTATCGGTTTTTTTGATTCGGGCCTGGGCGGACTCAGCGTACTGAAAACAGCCCGCCGGCTGCTGCCCGGGGAGAACTATATCTATTTCGGGGACAATCTTAATGCCCCCTATGGCGAAAAATCAGAAGAGGAGATTAAAAAGCTCACGCTCAATGCGTGCAGCTTTCTTTATGATAAGGGCGTCAAGGCGATTGTAATCGCCTGCAACACCGCCACGAGCGCTGCGGTCATCATGATGCGCGAAACGTACAACATTCCGGTGATCAGCATGGAGCCGGCGGTAAAGCCCGCGCTACAGGGTCGCCGGGAAGGAAAGGTGTTGGTATTGGCGACACCCGCCACCGTATCGCAGTCGCGCTATCTCGGCCTGATTGAGCGCCTGAACGCGCACAGCGAGGTCATCAGCGTGGGCTGCAGCGGGTTGGTGGAGCTGATAGAGGAAGGGCGTACGGATGAAGAGTCGATACATGCCTATCTTTCAGAGCGACTGGACTTCCTTGATGGACAAGCCATCGGCGCGGTGGTGCTGGGTTGCACCCATTATTCCTTTGTGGAAGCTGCCATCAAAAGCTACATTGATAAAATCACCGATACCGACTGCCCTGTGTTCGACGGTCGGCATGGC
>JAAXZP010000244.1 GCA_012719815.1 Christensenellaceae bacterium | reverse complement strand
TCGTCCTTGTACCTCTTCCCCTTCTTCAAATGGCTGGTCAGAACTTTGGCCGCTTCCACGCCCATCTGCATGGTGGGCCTTGATATGGCGCTGATATTAAAACCGCCCGATCCGAACAAATAGAAATCGTCAAAGGATACGAACGCAATATCGTCGGGAATTTTAAGGCCCAGATTTGTGATGGCCTCAATACAGCCCACAGACATCATATTGTTGGACGAGAATATCGCGGTAACCTCTTTTCTGTTTTCCAGCAGCTTGTATGTCAGCTCATAAGCGCTTTCCTTTCGGAAATCCCCGTATAAAATATATTCTTCTCTTATGGGCAGGTTATTGAGACGGAGCGCTTCCAGATACCCTTCCAGGCGGTCTATCCCCGGTTTTGAGGTTATGAGCCCGGCGATGATGGCTATTTCAGTATGTCCGTTGGCAATCAGCGTGTTCACGGCATCGAACGCGCCCTTGAAGCTGTCCAGAAACACGCCGTCAAAGCCGGAAAGCTTGATGTCCCTGTCCAGCAGCACGATGGGAATGCCCAGGCCGTTCAGCTCTTTTAAATACTCGGCGTTGTACTCCACCGAGCCGGACACCGGCGTGATGATAATGCCCCCCACTTTCTCGCGGCGCAGCGTCTGGAGCGCTTTTATCTCCTGCTCCGGGCTTTCGTCCGTGTCGCATATCAGCATGTTGATATCGTGCTTCCGGAACACCTCCATCATGCCCTTGATGGCCTCGCTGAAAAACGGGTTGTTGATATCGGACACCACCACGCCCACGATATCGTTCGCCATCTTCTCATAGGTGCGCTTCGATTTTTCAGGCGGCGTATAACCCAGCTCTTCGGCGGCTTTTAATACAGCCATCCGCTTGCTCTGGGTGACGTAGCCCGAATTATTGAACACCCGGGAAACCGTCGCGATGGATACGTTCGCTCTTTCAGCAATGTCATGGATACGCGGCATGGAAGCCTCCCGTTCATTCCGGCCGGTTACCGGCGCAAAAGCACATCCGCCTCATATTTCTTGATGACATCTATCCACTCGGTACCCACACCGGCGTTCTTGACGGCGCACAGGTAATCCCACACGTCGTTATACGGCAGGCCCTTGAATTCCTCCATCAGCGCCAGCCTTAATGTGTAGTCCCGCTTCTCCTCGGCCTCAAACAACAGATGGGTGGGTTCCAGCAGCGCCGTGAGCAGAGCCTTGCCCGTAGCGCGCAGGCCGATCACCCACTCGGCCACCCGGTTTATCGTCGCGTCAAAGAAGTCCAGCCCGATATACACGTTTTTGTCATACAGCTCCCCGCGTTTCATCTCGTGCATGATGTCCACCAGCTCGTCGCTGTATATCAGCGTATGGTCGCTGTCCCAGCGTATGCCGCGGGACAGGTGAAGCTGTATGCAGTCCACAAACGGGTGCACTGCGGACAGCTTGTCTATAATCGTCTCCGTGGGCAGGTAATGGCCGGTATCCATGCATACGCCCAGGCCGTTTTTGGCGGCATAACCCAGGTAAAAATCGTGCGAGCCTACTGTAAACGCCTCGATGCCGATGCCGAACAGCTTGCCTTCCAGCACATCGCGCGTGTACCTCTTGTCATACTTCTCTTCAAATATCCTGTCCAGAGACTCGGTAAGGTTTGCCCGGAAACGGAACCTGTTGGCCGGGATGTCCTTCATGCCGTCCGGTATCCATAGGTTATTGACGCACACCACGCCCAGCTCTTTGCCGATGTCGGCCGCTATTCTCCGGCAAGCCTTGACATGCCGTACCCAGAAGGAACGGACCTTTTCATCCTTGCTGCCCAGCGTGCAC
>JAAXZP010000243.1 GCA_012719815.1 Christensenellaceae bacterium | reverse complement strand
GCATAAGGATTATGAGAACTATAAAGAAGAACTGGTCAGAGCCAAAGAACTGGGGCTCAGAGGCGTTAAGTTTCATAATGATATGCAGCAATTTGATATCGACGACCCTAAGATGATGCCGATATATGCAGAACTTGAGAGACTCGAAATGCCCGTCCTGTTTCATATGGGTGACAACAGATATGATTATTCTGCGCCCCAAAGGATGGTTAAGATTGCTAGTAAGTTTCCGGGCCTTACAGTAATCGGCGCTCATTTTGGGGGGTACAGAAGGTGGGAAGAATCAATACACAACCCTATTCTGCCTAACGTGTATTATGATACGTCAAGTTCATTATTTGTGCTGGATAAGACGGATGCGCTTAAGTTTATCGATTATTTTGGACCTGATAAGTTTTTATTTGGGTCGGATTTTCCAATGTGGAGCCCCAAGGAAGAACTTGACAGGTTTATGAATTTGGGGCTTGACGATGAATCAAGAGATAAGATCCTATATAAGAATTTTGCTACATTGTTTGGCCTGGACGTGTAACAACCGGAATTAATGCGCATGTAGCTGCATTGAAAAAGGAGATTGGTGTACCGCTGCTGGTATGGTCGGACAGCGCAGGATTATCCTCACGGAGGAAAGCCGGCGCGTCTTATCAATTCAGTTTTGATAAGGGGGCTATTTCCCGGGCGCCGGCGCTCCGGACGCGGGCCGGCCTGCGAGATTGACGCGGAACTTGCAGCGCGCCGCGTCGGCCAGCATGTCGCTGCAGGAGAAGGGCCTGTCCTTGAAGTACAGCACGCGCCGGATGTGAATAAGCGGCGCTCCGATGGGGATATTGAGAGCGCGCGCCTGTTCCAGGCTGGCGGCGACGGCGGTTATATCGTCGGTGGCATATTCGGGCACGATGCCGTAATGCGTCTCCAGCAGGCGGTAGAGCGAGCCCAGCTCATTTTTGTGCTTCGCAAGGTCGGGCACGAGCTCGGGGTTTAAATGGTTGGTGATGAGCGAAAACGGGCGGCCGTTGCCCACGTATATGCGCTGCAGCCGCGTGACCGGCGTGTCTTCGGGCAGCCAGAGGCATCTTAACACCGATGCGTCGGGAATGACGGTATCGATGTGCGTATCTATCGTTTTGACATAGTAACCGGCCTGCATCAACACCTCGGTGGTGGAGGTGATGGGGTTGGCGGCTCCCCGGACGCCCGGTATCGTCACCATGGTGCCGCGGCCCTGCCGGATGGACACATAGCCCTCAGCGGCCAGCATCTGCATGGCGTGGCGGATGGTGATGCGGCTGACGCCGAACCCCTTCTCCAGCTCCGGCTCGGGCGGCAGAAAATCGCCCGGCGCGTAATCTTTGACGATCGCGGTTTTCAGCGTTTCGTATACCTTTAAGTAGGCGGGCTTTTTCTCCATGCTTACTGTGCTCATGACGGGCTCCCGATAGCCATCATATCCTTTTGGAGCTGTGAATAATGCAGTGAATAATAAGGAAAAGTGATCCTATTTATGACATTACATCATCCGGCTGCATACTGTCAACGTATATGCTGCTTATCGACAAAAGTCGTACCAAAGCGTGTTTTCCGGGGGGCGGTGACTGCGGTCCGGCCTGTTGGGCAAAGGATATGACGAATGCCGCTCTCGGCGGTGAACCCGCGGAAAAACGCTGCCGTGCCCGCCGGGTATGAGGGCGCGAAGGCTGCGGGCGGAGGAACGGAACCCGCCGCGTGGCGAATATGCTTGATTTTTTCCACTGCCTTCTATATAATTTGCACTTGCAGGGAAAAAAGCAGTGTTCAAAAGGTCTTGAGCCGCATAAAATAGCGGTAACCGAAGCGAATTTGGACACGCCGGTTCCGCATGGCCGGTACCACAGCGGGGCACTCGGCACCGCGTATCATGATTGTGCATGGAGTGGAAT
>JAAXZP010000242.1 GCA_012719815.1 Christensenellaceae bacterium | reverse complement strand
GTTCATGGACGACGGCGTCATTGTGGAAGAGGGCACCCCGGAAGTGATATTCAACAACCCCACGCAGGAGAGAACGCGGGTGTTCCTAAAGAGAATACTTGAGGAATAATTAAGCTGATCCAGAAAGGCTTGCGCTTTGAGCGCAGGCCTTTTTATGCATAAGATTAAATAAATATGAACAGAGGGTGAAAATTGCGCCCTGGCGGATTGTGAATTGCGGGGTCACATGATAATATTAGAAACGACCGCAGAATAATGCGGCATTTGGAGAAGCGATGTTCGGATACGTGCAGCCCCTCAAGCCGGAGCTCAAGGTCAAGGAACTGGAAGCCTATAAGGGATATTACTGCGGCCTGTGCAAGGCGATCCGCGACCGGTATTCGCACGCTGCACGGTTCCTTTTGAACTACGACTGCGCCGTGCTGTCGCTGCTGCTCGCGTCCATGTCGGACGAGACGCCCAGGGTTGTGCGGGAAAGGTGCGCGGCCAGCCCGGTCAAACGTAAGACAGTGGTGCACGCGCAGGAGGCTTCGTATGCGGCCACCGTCAACGTGCTTTTAGGCTGCGCCAAAATCGCGGACAACGCGGCGGACGAGGGATCCCTCTCCGCGAAGATGCTAATGCCGCTGTTTCGGGGGGTTCGGCGGCGCGCGGAGAGCGACGCGCCCAAGCTGGCGGCGGAGTTTGCGGCGCGGCTTGATGCGCTGCGCGCGCTGGAGAAAGCCCGCTGCGATAACGTGGATGCGGTGTCCGCGGAGTTCGGGCATCTTCTGGCCGCGGTGTTTGCGTCCGCGCCGTTCGGCTTTGTGGATGAGGGCGCGAAGAAAGCGCTGGCGCATTTCGGCTACCATCTGGGCCGGTGGATATACATCACCGACGCCGTGCACGATATAGAAAAGGACGCGAAATCGGGCAGCTACAACGTCTACCTGCTGCGGAGCGAAGGCGGGCCGGAGAAGGTGCGCGCTTCGATTCGTGAAGAGGCGGAATTTAACCTGCATATTTCGCTGGCCGAGGCGTGCAAGGCCTATGAGCTGCTGAATATCAAAAGAGACAAGCCGCTGCTGGACAACATCATGTACATGGGGCTTGCGAAAACGACGGAAGACGTATTAAAGGGGGAAGCGGATGGATCCTTATAAGGTGCTGGGGGTCAGCCCGAACGCGACGGACGCCGAAATCAAGGCGGCTTACCGGGCCCTGGCAAAAAAATATCACCCTGACCGCTACCGAGGGCACGATCTGGAGGATCTGGCCAGCGAGCGGCTCAAGGAGATCAACGAAGCTTATGAGATGATTCAGAGGGAGCGGCAGGGCGGCGGCTATCGCGCCGAGTACAGCGGCGGCTCGTCCTCCTACGGCGGCACGTCTTACGGTACCGGCTCGGCGCAGTTTGCGGACGTGCGACGCGCCATCCAGATGGGCGACCTTTCCCGTGCGGAAGCCATGCTGGACGCCATGACCAACCGCAACGCCGAGTGGCATTATCTCAAAGGCACGATACTTTTGCGCCGGGGCTGGTACGACGGCGCCCGCCAGCATTTCGGTACCGCGTGCAGAATGGATCCCACCAACGCCGAATACGCCAACGCCTACCAGACGCTGAACCGCAGCGCGGCGGGCTACGGGCAGACGTATTACGGCAATCGCGGCTCTGGCAGCAACGTGTGAAGCATCTGCAGAGGCCTTTTGTGCGCCGACTGCTGCTGCGAGTGCATGGGCGGCGACTTAATCACCTGCTGCTAGTCTTCGGGATAACGGAAGGAGGCCATTATGCCGAGGTTCAAACGCACCGCGCACCGGGTCAGCCTGACAGCGATGTTTGCCAGCATGTCGCTGCTGTTTCTCTATCTGGCGTCTGTGCTGCCCACGGCGCGTCTGGCGATGTACTTTCTGAGCTCGGTGTTTATCATGGGGCTGGTGCTGGAGGAGGAGATGGGGCTCGCGTTCCTGATGTATATCACCGTTTCCGCGCTGGCCATGCTGCTGACGATGCCGACCATCTCATTTGCGCTGCCTTACGTTATTTTCTTTGGCAACTACGGCCTGGCAAAATACTACCTGGAGACGCGGATCAAGGACAAGGTGATCCGCTATATACTGAAGCTATTGTATTACAACTTGGCGCTGGTCATTATCTACGTACTGATCAGCCTGATCATGACGGATACCGTCACGCTGGAAATCGCGCTGGGACCGCCGCTGGCTTCCCTGCCGGTGTGGGTGCTGATTCCCATTGCTGAAGCGGCGTTTGTGCTGTACGACTACCTGTTCACCAAGGTGACCGCCTATTACTTCAACAACATCCGCCGTTATCTGATGAAGGATTAGCCTTTGAGCGGCCGTGCCGCTGCCTGATATGCCAGGTATTTGGGCAGCGGGCGCAGCAGGCTCACGTAAGAATACGCGACGCGCGCGAGGTTTTCCCGCGGCGCGTCTTTTGTTTCGCTGCCGTAGCGGCGCGGGTCGGAACCGGCGCCTTTTGCGTCGAGGCCCAGCTGCCTCGCGTGGTACATGCTCTCGTTAGGTTTATACCACACATGATAAGCGCGAGGGATGAATATAGTGTATAAAAAACGGGAGGCGATGGCTCATGCCGTTGTATCCGGTCAGATTCGCTTTCTCCACGGGCAGCAGCGACCGTGTGGAGGCGGTGATCACCGCGCCCAAAGAACGGCGGTGCATCCTGCACGGCACGGTGTACGACGAAAACGGCCAGCGGGCGCCCGACGCCGTGGTGTGCCTGTATCTGCGCGAGGAGGGCCGTCTCACCCCCGCGGGCAACACCTTCACCGACGCGGACGGCGAGTTCGCGCTCGGGCCGCTGACGGCGGACAACGACTATCTGGTGAAGGTCTATCACGGCGGCGCGCTGCTACGGGAGATCACCGTCAGACCGCGCAAAAAGCGCAAACCGGCGCAAACTTAAATGCCGAATACCCGGATGGAGTTTGCGGCATTAGCAATTCCGGTATGACGGGCGTTCATTGCTGTGATATAATACATCCATGAAGGATATAGATAAACGGCTGTTTATTGCGCAGGGCGACGACCCCGCTGCTCTGGCGCGGCTGCTGCTTCAGCAGTTAAGGCCCGAGCAGGGGCTGCCGAAGGACGCCAAAATCGGCATAAAGCCCAACCTTGTGGTCGCCAAAAGTTGGACAAGCGGCGCCACCACAAACCCGGCGGTCGCCGCGGCGGCGATCGAATACTTTCAGGCTCGCGGTTATCGTGATATCATCATCATCGAGAGCGCGTGGCTGGGGGAGAACACGGCAAGAGCGTTTTCGGTGTGCGGATACAGCGAGTTGGCCCGGCGCTACGGCGTGGAGCTGGTGGACGTTAAAAAGGACAAGACCGAGACACGCAAGTACGGCGGCATGAATATCGATATATCATCACGGGCGCTGGGGCTGGACTACCTGGTGAACCTGCCGCTGATCAAAGGGCACTGCCAGACAGGGCTGACCTGTGCGCTCAAGAACATGAAGGGCCTGATACCCGACCGCGAGAAACGGCGCTTTCACGCCATGGGGCTGCACAAACCCATCGCCTACCTGAACAGGATGCTGAAGCCGTCGCTGACTATCGCGGACGGCACCTGCGCGGACCCGGGCTTCGAGGAGGGCGGCAACCCGAAGAACCTGCGCACGATGCTCGCCGGCACGGACAGCGTGCTTCTGGACGCTTTTGCCGCAGGGCTTTTGGGCTATCGCCCGGACGACGTGGAATACATCCGCATCGCGGAAGAGATAGGCGTGGGCAGCGCGGACCTCTCCGCCGCCGAGATCATCCGTTTGGACGATGCGGCACCGCCTGAAGTGATGCGGTCCGAGGCGCTGGAGTCGGCCAAGGCCCATGTCAGCGCGGACCAGGCGTGCAGCGCGTGCTACGGCAACCTGCTTTCCGCGCTGATGCGGCTGGACCTTCCTGCGGATTTTATGATAAGCGTGGGGCAGGGGTTTAAGGGCAAGGCCGGAGATATCGGCTGCGGCAGCTGCACGGCCGGGTTCCGTCACTGTATTAAAGGATGTCCGCCTTCGGTGGACGACATAATGGCATATATATCGCAGATAAGGAGAGCAGAATGAAACAATTTACCATCGTACTCGACGGCATCGCGGACAGACCGCAGGAAAAGCTGGGCGGCAAAACGCCCATGGAAGCGGCGCGCACGCCGGGCCTGGACGCGCTGTTCGCGTCTTCCATTCCCGGCACGGTGCGCACCATCCGGCCGGGGCTGGAAGTGGGAAGCGCCGTTGCAAACTTGAGCCTGCTGGGCTACGACCCGGCGAAAACATACAAGGGCCGCGCCGTGATCGAGGCCGCGGGCGCGGGCATTCCGGTGAAACCGGGCAACCTCTATATTCGCTGCAACCTCGTTACCCTTGCAGGCGACGAGTATGAGACCAGCACGCTGGAGAGCTATAACGCGCACGACATCGAAACGGACGAAGCCGCGCCGCTGGTGGAGCTCCTGAACAAAGAGGTGTTCCATCCGCCGTTTAGGCTGCATCATACGGATACCTTCCGCACCATACTGGAAGTGGAGGGCGCGGGCGATATCGCGGAACGGCTGAAGTTCATGCCCGCGCACGACATGATCGGCGGCATGGTGCGCGACTATACAAAGGGCGACGACGTGATGCAGCAGTACTTCGCGCTGATGAGAAAGGCGCACGAGGTGCTGAAGGCGGACAACAGCACGCGGGCCAACGGCGTCTGGTTCTGGGGCGCGTCCTCCGCGCCGGATTTCGGCACGCCGCCGCCGGGACGCCGCGTGGTGCTGGCGGAAACGTCGCTGATGCGCGGCATCGCGGCGCTCGCCGGGCTGGACTGCATCACGCTGCCCGAGGACAGCGGGTTTGAAGCGTTCCTGAAGGAGAAGACGAAGACCGCGCTCAAGGCGGTGGAAGAATACGATTACGCGTATATCCACATACAGAAGCTGGACGACCTTTCGCATGAATTGAAGCCGGTGGAGAAGTCGGCGGCAATCGAACTGATTGACGAGCACTTTATCCGGCCGTTCTTCGAGCAGGTGAAAGAGCCTTACAGCGCTTTTCTCGTATCCGACCACTACACGTTTTCGGACAGCGGCGGACACGGGGGCGAACCGGCGCCGTTCATGCTGCTGGGGCACGGCTCTGCGGGCGTCCCGGGGCGTTATACCGAGCAGGACTGCCGCAACGCCGGTCTGGTGCTGACGGCGGAAGAACTGGTCGCGCGGCAGCGCAGTTTATAAGGTAAGGAGGGGGCCATTATGGGGTTTGAGTTTATCACGGCTCCCCGCATCGTGTTTGAATGGGGTGCCGTTAAAAAACTGCCCGGCATCTGCGCGGGGCTGGGCAAACGCTGCCTGGTGGTGACGGGCGGCAGCTCACTCCGGCGCAGCGGCGTGCTGGATACGCTGTTTGAGGGGCTGGCGGATAACGGCGTTCACGTGACGCGGTACGACCGGGCGTCGGGAGAGCCGACGCTGCAGATTGTGGACGCTGCGGTGGAATTGGGCCGGTCGGCTGGCGTCGACGTGGTGCTGGGCATCGGCGGTGGCAGCGCAATGGATACCGCCAAGGCCGCGGCGGGAGTGATCCCCAACGCCGGCAGTGTGCGCGATTATCTGGAAGGCGTGGGTACGGCGAAGATCACGGCAAACCCGCTGCCTTTTATCGCGGCGCCCACCACGGCGGGCACCGGCAGCGAAGTGACCAAGAACGCGGTGATCATGTCCAAAGAGGACAAGTTCAAGGTGAGCATACGCGACGACAGGATGATGGCGCGCGTGGCGGTGGTGGACCCGGAGCTGACGGTATCGGTGCCGCCGGATGTCACCGCGGCATCCGGCATGGACGCCATTTGCCAGCTGATCGAGAGCTTCACCACGGCTCTGGCCAACCCGATGTGCGACGCGCTGGCGCTGTATCACACGCCACGGGCGATGGACGCGCTGCGCCGGGCATATGACGACGGCGGCGACAGGCAGGCGCGCGAGACGATGTCCCTGGCCGCGATGGTGAGCGGCATGTGCCTGGCCAACGCGGGTCTGGGCGCGGCGCACGGCATCGGCGCGGGCCTGGGCGCGGTGCTGGGCGTGCTGCACGGCGTGGCCTGCGGCATGCTGCTGCCGCACGTGATTCGGTATAACGCGGCGCACGGCGTGCGCAAGTACGCGCAGCTTGCTCCCGCTGTCTGTGGGCGGCATTACGCGAACGAAGAGGACGGCGCGCGGGCGGTGGCGGACGCGGTGGCGGAGCTGGCGCTTTATTTGAAACTGCCTGTTTCGCTGCGCGAACTGGGCGTCACCGAGGCGAATGTGGACGAACTGGCCGCGGCGTCGATGGGCTCATCGATGAAGAAGAATCCCGTCCCGTTCACGCTGGACGAATGCCGGGATTTTATACTGTCGCTCATATAGCGCACTGCCCCGCGTATACATGAAACAAGCGGCGCAATTGCAAAATTTAGTTTCTTTTTGGGCGGCATGTGTTAGAATGAAAAGAAGAACCGAAGGAGCGAACGTATGGACATGCAGGTATTGCCAATTATACTGTTGATACTGAACCTGGCGCTGGGCGTGGCGTTCTGCTTCTTCGGCAACAGGTGGCTGAAATTCGTTCTCGGCGTATACGGCTTCGTGGTGGGTTTTTTGATCGCGAGCACGGTGCTGCCGATGGTCACGATGATGGACGAAACGTCGACGCTGCTGATCAGTCTGGGTGTGGGCCTTGTGGGCGCGGCGCTCTTTATACTGCTGATGTACGTCGGCATATTCTGTATCGGCTTCGGGGGCGGCGTGCTGCTGAGCCTGCTGCTGGCCCAGGTGCTAAAGCTCAATATACTGGAGTGGTATGCGTACATACCGATGCTGGTGATCGGCAGCCTGCTGGGTGCGCTGACGCTGTACAACAGGCGGATATTCGTTTCGATATTCACGGCGTATATCGGCGCTTCAGCGCTGGCGCAGTTTGTGGACCAGATGGTAAACGGCATTAATCTGCAGCCCGGAGAACTGTACGACCCTCTGGCCTCTTATACCTCTATCGTATATCTGATCGCTCTGGCGGGGTTTTTCCTGACCGGTCTGATCGTTCAGCTTTTGATCACAGGCAAAAAGAAATCCTGATGGGATGAAAGGGGATTACGATGGATCCTTCGACGATGGTGCTCATTGCCTGCAGCGCGGGGATTCTGTTGTCGCTGCTGACCGCCTTTTTCGGATACAGGCTGGGCAGGTTTTTGTTGCCGCTGTCCGGGCTGCTGTTGCTGGAGGGCCTGATCTACGTGTATATTTACAGCCTGCTGAGACTGGACACGCTCAGCACATGGCTGTTCTTTGGCGGCACGGCTGTTGCAGTATATCTCATACTGTTCTTCATCCGCCGGCTGGCGGGCTTTTTCACCGGCGCAGCGGCTGCGGCGCTGCTGCTCGCATGCCTGGTTCACGCGCTGAAGCTGGAAGGTTTTTCGTTGCTGGCGCCGGTGGTGATGACGCTCACCGTGCTGTCCGCTCTGCTCACGGCGGTGTATAAACGGGTGGGCGTGATCGTGGCGACGGCGGTGCTGGGCGGGTGCGCCGCGGCGCTGTTCGGGTTATATATCTACCTCATGGGCGTGGACGCCGCGCCGTTTACCGCTAACCTGATAGCGCCGGTGGAAAGGTTCCTTGCCGCGCGCGCGCCGCTCGTACTGGGCGTGGGCGGCGGACGCTCGCTGGCTGGGCGGCTGGTGCAGCTTTTGGTGACAGGCAAGCGGCAGGTATTGGGAGACAGCCTGGGCAGCGACTCGGGCTTAAAGACAACAAGGAAAAGGGACCGTGCCGACGACGCGGAAACATGGACGGGAGACATGGGTTACTGATTAAAAATTTAAAAATACGGTCAAGAAAAGTATCACTCAGATCCGTATAAAACGCGTTGCGCGGGGCACAATAATGGCAAGGTGGTGATCAGGAAGTGTTGTATTGGCACCGACTTGAAAACCACACGCAGCGCCTGGATATGAGGGTGATGCACTTTTGTCCAGGTGTATAGGAAGCTGGATGGGCTTGTATGCCCATCCGGCGTTTTTTTACGACAAATGTGCCCGGACACACGAATATGCGGCAGGAATATGATAGGAATGGGGCGATGGTGATACGCCGCCTGCTTCAAAACGGAGAAAGGAATCTGACGGGCGAAAATAATTCCGGCAAAAGTGCGGATAAAAGCACAGATCAGAGCGATGCGGATGTGCTCGCCTCATGCGATGTCACGCAGGAGGACATCGATAAATTAAACAGCACTTTCGCGCCGCGGCAGTGGCTGGAGGTTTTGCCTTCGCGGGTCGGCGTCGTACTTGCCGCGCTGCTGACTTAACTCATGACAGAAGGACTCACGACCGATCAGGTGGAATCTCGGCAATTTTATCTCGTCAGTGGGCTCGCTGATTTCCTACAAGGCGTCGCGGGAAGGTCAATAGCCATGATCCCCATATACTGCAAGCCAAAAAATGGCCGCCCGGTTTCCCGCCACCGAAATGGCTTGTCGGTGCGGCTCCGAAGCGGCGGACATAAATGGGATTTGGCAGTTTTGCTGAAAAGCCGTTCGCACGGCAAGCTTGTGTGCGCCTTTTCCGGCAGGTGGTTTATAGCCTTGCCCATATCATCGTATGCATATGAGGCGGGGGATATGCCGCAGAGCGTGCGCAAAACGGCCTTGCGAGCCATACCCGCATTGCCCTTTATATCCGGATGGATAATAATATCGGAACGCCTTGTTCCCTGGGGTGGATATGCTAATGCTTTATTGGCGCGGACCGGAATTATAATATCCTGCCTGACGCTGTGCCTGCGGCAGACTGCTGCGCCAGGCAGCCTGCGTTGACACAGCGTTGGCGGCCGGCGGGCGCAGGCTGATACATTCGCTTTGACAAAAGCGCGCCAAAAATATACGATATGTTTGGACACGGCACGTTTATGCAGGGCGCGGGTTATGGTATAATCAATTATCGCTTTTGCTGAGCGGTCCATTTGGAATGATAATATTGGATAAGAATAAGCAGGCAACGAAAGAGAGGAACAAACCGATTTGTCGAAAAAGCAACAAAAGCATAACATAAGGATTACGCCGCTCGGCGGGGTGGGCGAAATCGGCAAGAACATGACCGTTATCGAATACGGTTCTGAGATGATCGTGATCGACTGCGGGCTGTGTTTCCCGCGGGAGGACATGCTGGGCGTCGATTACGTGATTCCCGATATCACCTATCTCACCAAGAACAAGGAGAAAATCAAGGCCGTGCTCATCACGCACGGGCATGAAGACCATATCGGCGCGACGCCGTACCTTTTGCCCGAGATAGGCGCGCCGGTGTACGGTACCGACCTGACCCTGGCGCTCATCGAGACCAAGCTGGCGGAGCACAAGTGCGAAGGCGTGGATCTGAACGTCATCAAGGCGGGCGATACCATTACGGTGGGCGTGTTCAAAATTGAAGCTATTCGCGTGACGCACAGCATCGATGCGTCGCTGGGCTTTGCGATACACACGCCAGCAGGCACCATCGTGCACACGGGCGATTTTAAGGTGGACTATACGCCGGTGGACGGCCGGGTGATCGATATCGCCAAGTTCGCGCAACTGGGGGAACAGGGCGTTCTGGCGCTGCTGTCCGACAGCACCAACGCGGAAAACCCCGGCTATACCATGTCGGAGAGCAAAGTGGGCGACATGTTCGAGAACTATTTCAAGAATGCTACCGGCCGCATCATCGTTGCCACATTCGCCTCCAACATCCACCGCCTGCAGCAGGTGATCAGCGCGTCCAAACGCTACGGCCGCAAGGTGTGCCTGACGGGCCGCAGCATGCTGAAAATCGCCAAGATCGCCAAGGAACTGGGCTATCTGGACCTGGACGAAGACCTGCTGATTGAGCCGGAGGAAGTGGAAAAGCTCAAGAAAAATAAAGTGGTGATTTTAACGACGGGCAGCCAGGGCGAGACGATGTCCGGCCTGGTGCGCATGGCCGCGGGCGAGCACAAGAAGCTCAGCATGATCCCCGGCGATCTCGTGATCATATCGTCCACGCCCATCCCCGGCAACGAGAAATACGTCTCCGACGTCATTAACATGCTGTACCGCCGCGGCGCGAGCGTCATCAACGAAAGCGTGGCGGACGTGCACGTATCCGGCCACGCGTGCGAGGAAGAGCTCAAGATGATGATCACGCTCACCAAGCCGAGGTTTTTCATACCGGTGCACGGCGAATACCGCCACCTCTACCGGCACGCGGCGCTGGCCGAGGAGCTCGGCATACCGCGCAGCCGCATATTCATCCCCGAGATCGGCAAGGTGATCGAGCTGGGGCAGAAGTTTGCCCGCGAGACGGAGACGGTGCCTTCGGGCAGCGTGATTATCGACGGCCTCGGTGTGGGCGACGTGGGCAACGTGGTGCTGCGTGACAGGCGGCTGCTCTCGCAGGACGGCCTGTTTATCGTGGTGGTGACGATGTCTTCCGAGACGGGCGAGCTGATTTCCGGACCGGAGATCATCTCGCGCGGTTTCGTGTACATGCGCGAATCCACCGATCTTCTGGAGCGGGCGCGCAAGATCATCGTCGACGAGATCGACGACTGCGTGCAAAAGCAGATGACCGACTGGACCACGCTGAAAGGGCGCATCAAAAAGGCGCTGCGCGCATATCTGTATGACCTCACCAAACGCAGCCCGATGATACTGCCCATCATCATCGATATTTAACGGGAGGGGCGGTATGCTGATATACGACAAGGCGCACGAACTGGCGGATGAGATCAGGAAGAGCGAGGAATTTATGACCTACTCGCGCCTTAGGGAACAGGTGATGGCCGACGAGAAAACCAGGATGCTCATCGGCGACTACAAAAAGCTGCAGCTGGAGGCGCAGGCCGCGTATCTTTCGGGTTCGACGCCTTCTGAGGAGACGATGGAAAAAATAAAACAGCTGGGCGGCCTTTTGGCTTTCAATAAGGATGTGGCGGAGTATCTGGCCGCGGAATACAGGCTGCAGACGATAGTGGGCGACGTATACAAAATCATCGGCGACGCCTGCGGCCTGGGGCTGGATTTCCTTTCGGAATAGGAACTTAAGATGGCGAACAGGAAACGGAACGATTTTTTGAGCGATAACGACGAAACGCGCACCTTCGCGCCCGTTTCGGGCATTTCCAATGCGGACGGGGAAACGAGGGCTTTCCTCATTAACGGAGGTCCCAAAGAGCCGTTGGAGAAATGCGAGGAGCGCGGGGCGCTCAGGGAATACTCGACGGGGTACATGGTGTGGCGCGTGCTGCGGCCGGTGCTGGTGCTCGCCATCAGCCTGGGGCTTGTTTTCCTTTTGGGCAGCGCGTTTTTCCGTTATATCGAGGAGAACTATTTCGCGCCCGTTTCCGCGGATTCCACAGAGGTCAAAGAGATAGAGATAAAAAACGGCTCGTCGCTGTCCGCCATCGCGAGCCTGCTCTATGAGCAGGGCATTATCCGCAATAAATTCGTGTTCCAGATGTACGTGGATTTCAACGACAAGGCTTCCAGCCTTCAGGCGGGGAAATACAAGCTATCGCCCGGCATGACGATGGAACAGATCATGAACATACTGTCCGAAGGAGACGGCGGCCGCAAAGTTATCAAGGTCACTTTCACCGAGGGCATGACGGTGGAGGATATTGCAGCAAAGCTGGTTTCCGCAGGCTGCTTTGACGACGCCAAACGCGACGAATTTCTGAAGCTGTGCAACGACAGGAATGCGTTTGCGGACAACAAGTATATTAAGAGCTTGCTGGAAACGGCGCAGCTCGACGGGCGCAAGTATCTGCTGGAAGGCTATCTGTTCCCGGACACCTATGAGTTTTATGCGGACGCTTTGCCCAAGGATGTGGTCACCAAGCTTTTGAGACGGTTTGACGCCGTGTTCACCATGCAGTACGAAGCCCGAGCGGAGGAACTGGGCCTGACAGTGGACCAGGTGATAACGCTGGCGTCCATCATCGAGTGGGAAGCGCTGCCCAAGGATTACAAAAAGGTGTCCGCAGTGTTCCACAACCGGCTGGATGCCGACATGCGGCTGGATTCCTGCGCCACGCTGCGGTATGTGACGGGGCTTAAGAAGTTCGTCTATACCGCGGAAGAGCAGGCGATCGATTCGCCGTACAATACGTATAAGGTGACGGGACTGCCCATCGGCCCCATCGCGACCCCCGGCCAGAAGGCGATTGAGGCGGCCCTGTACCCCGATGAAGAGTTCATGAACGAGGGGTACCTGTATTTCTGCAACAAAGACCCCGAAACGGGCGACCTGGCGTTTGCCAAGGCCCTCAAAGAGCACGAGGCCAACGTCGCCATGTACTCGCCGCTGTGGTAATGCCGATGGTAACTCTGGAACTGCTGGCTCCCGCCGGGGGATGGGAGAGCCTCATGGCCGCCGCCGATTTCGGCGCGGACGCGGTGTATGCCGCCGGCAAGTCGTACGGCATGCGGGCGTTTGCGGACAACTTCACACCGGAAGAGATCGTCCGGGCGGCGGATTACCTGCACAAAAGGGGCAAGAAACTCTATATCGCAATGAACGCGGTGTTCCACGCGCAGGATTTCGCAGGGCTGGACGATTATATCGCGGCGCTGCGGGATGCGGCTGTTGACGCCTTTATCGTCACCGACCCCGGCGTGATGGCGGCATGCCGCCGCATTGCGCCGGACGTGCCGCTGCATCTTTCCACCCAGGCCAACACCACCAACGCCGCTTCCGCCCGCTTCTGGCACGAGCAGGGCATCAGCCGCGTGATACTCTCGCGCGAGCTTTCGCTGGAGGAGATCGCGGAGATACGCGCGAACACACCCAAAACGCTGGAGCTTGAGGCGTTTGTGCACGGCGCGATGTGCATCGCGTATTCCGGACGGTGCCTGCTGTCCAGCTTTTTCACGGGCCGCAGCGGCAACAGCGGCGCGTGCGCGCAGCCCTGCCGGTGGGAATACCATATCTACGAGCGCGGCTACGAGGGCGAATACTTCCCGATATTTTCCGACGACCGCGGCACCTATGTGCTCAACTCCAAAGACCTGTGCATGATCGAGCATCTGGATAAGCTGCGGGACGCGGGCGTTGTATCCTTTAAAATAGAAGGGCGCATGAAGTCCGCCTATTACGTGGCGTGCGTGACTGGAGCCTACCGCCGCGCGGTGGACGATTTGCTGGCCGGGCGGCCGTTTAACCCGGCGCTGCTGGACGAAGTCGTGAAGGCGGGCAGCCGCCCGTTCACCACAGGGTTCTATTTCGGCAACCCGCGCGAATCCGGGCAGGATTTGGCGCGCAGCAGCGCGGTGCGCACATACGATTTTGTGGGCGTGGTGCACGGGGAAACGGATGCGGACGGCTGCGTGCTGATCCAGCAGCGCGGCAAGTTCTGCGTGGGCGACACATTGGAAGCGCTGACGCCGGGCGGCAGCGTGGAGTTCACCGTCACGGGTATCCGCACTCCGGAGGGAGAGCAGCGCGAGAGCGCGCCGCATCCCAAGGAGATGCTGGTCATCTCCGGCGCGCCGCAGGGGCTGGTGCCGGGCAACATGCTGCGCATTCGGCGGCAGGACGCATAAAAACCGTGTGTTAAGCGCTGCAAATACTGACGAGAAAAAAAGGCCTGTTCGCGGAGATTTCCGCGGCAGACTTTTTGTTTTTATCGGCCGTCTGAGCCTTAAACGGCCGGCTTGCGGAGCGCGGCAGCCTCTGTACCATAACGCCTTCATGCACCCCGCCGCGGCAATTGAATAAGATAAAAAGAGCAAGCAAGCCAGAAAGGGGATATGTGCATGATAAGAAGGCTCGTGGTATTTGTGCTGTGTGTTGTGATGGCCTTTATGATCATAGGCTGTCAGGAGAAGGCGCCGGAGAAAAACGTGGAGAAAATCATATTGAATGAGGTTACCCATTCCGTTTTCTACGCGCCGATGTACGCTGCGATTTCGCTGGGATACTTTGAGGAAGAAGGGCTCGAGATCGAGCTGGTCAACGGCGGCGGCGCTGACAAATCGATGACGGCGCTGCTGAGCGGCCAGGCGGATGTCGGGCTGATGGGGCCGGAGGCGGCTATCTACGTGTTCAATGAGGGCCGTGAGAACAGCGCCATGGTGATCGGCCAGCTGACCAAGCGGGACGGCTCGTTCCTGGTGGGCCGCGAACCGGATGAGGATTTCAAATGGACCGACGTGGCCGGAAAAACGATCATTGGCGGCCGCAAGGGCGGCGTGCCGGAGATGACGCTGGAATACGTGCTGCGCAAAAACGGCCTGGAGCCGGGTGTGGATGTCTTCGTTGACACCAGCATCCAGTTCGACCTGATGGGCGGCGCGTTTGAAGGCGGCGTCGGGGATTACGTGACGCTGTTTGAACCCGCGGCTTCGATGTTTGAAAAGGAAGGCAAAGGATACATACTGGCAGCTGTGGGCCAGGAGAGCGGCGAAGTGCCCTACACGGCATTCCAGACCACCAAGAGCTACATCAAAGAGAACCCGGATATCATCAGACGCTTCCTCAAGGCTATATACCGCGGACAGCAGTGGGTTCAGAAAGCCTCGGACAAGGAACTGGCGGAGGCCATTGTGGATTTCTTCCCGGACACCTCGATTGAGGCCCTGATGATGGTCGCCAAGTCGTACAGGGAGATCGACGCGTGGATGGATACGCCCATCATGAAGAAGGAAGCGTTTGACCGCCTGCAGGAGATCATCATACAGGCGGGCGTGCTGACCGAAAAAGTGGACTTCGAGAACGTGGTCGACAACTCGTTCGCCGAGGAAGTCGTCAAAATGGTTGGGTGACGCGGACCGGCCTTTGCGCCTCGGGATTAAGTCCTGAGGCTCTGTTTTTTATGCTGCTGCGATACGCTTGCAACTGTGCCGAACCGTTCCGGGCGCTGTGAGTATACTGGATATAGTAAAGACATCTGGTGAAACAAAAGACCCGAAAAGGGCGCCAAAGGGGGAGAAATATTTGAATGAGGTTGTCAAGGCGGACCATAT
>JAAXZP010000241.1 GCA_012719815.1 Christensenellaceae bacterium | reverse complement strand
CAATACAGCATGTACCATTGGAACATTAATAATATAAACAATTAATACGAAACGCTATATTCATAAATTTATTTAAACGTATAAATAAATTTATGAATTTTTTTATTAAACATATGCAGGAAAAATGGAAAGGATGTAGAATATAATAAAAAGAGTGTAGAATAAATAAGAAGAATGTAACATCCATAATCATCAGTAGAATTTCGGACATTAAATAGAATTTCGGACATTAAATAATTATATATATTTAATTGCAACTTGGTGTTGACTCAAATTGTATAACTGAATATCTGATTAAGCCCTTAAATCAAAGTTTAGTGTTGGAGTAAGGCTTAGTTTCCTATTACCTCAAATACTCTGTGGTAATCTCTTTTTGGCGTATGTTCAATATATGAAAAGAAATGATAAAGGAGTGATAAGTCACATGAATACAAAACTGCGTTACGGAATGGTTGGCGGCGGACCGGGGGCGTTTATTGGAGAAGCGCATCGTCGGTCTATTAACATTGATGGCAAAGCAGAACTGGTTTCCGGCTGGTTTTCGCGTTCCTTTGAGAAGACAAAAGAACGCGGACGCGAGCTGGGGATTTCCGAGGACCGGTGTTATGCCACATTTGAAGAGATGGCAAAGGCCGAAGCCGCCCGCGAAGACGGCATTGATTTCGTGGTGGTTGTAACGCCTAACGTGTCGCACTACAGCATATGCAAAGCCTTCCTGGAAGCAGGTATTCATGTGTCCTGCGATAAGCCGTTAGCTGTCAGCGTGGCACAGGCGGAAGAGCTGGAAAGGCTGGCCAATGATAAAGGGCTGCTGTTCCTTGTCACTTATACCTACATGGGGCATGTGACCGCGAGACACGCCCGCGAGATTATCAAGGCCGGCGAGCTGGGAAAAATCCGCACAGTCGTCGCAGAATATCCGCAGGGCTGGCTGGCCTACGAAGGCGAGTGGGGCGGCAAGCAGGGCGAATGGCGCTGCGATCCCGAACAGTCGGGCAATACCAACTGCCTGGGCGACCTGGGAACACATATCGAAAACGCTGTTACGACAATGACCGGCCTTAAGATCAAGCGCGTATTGGCGCGGATGGATAAAGTGGTTCCGGGGCGCAAGCGGGACGACAACGACTTTGTCATGGCGGAGTTTGAAAACGGAGCTACCGGGCTTTTCTGGTCATCGCAGATAGCCATCGGGCACGACAACAGCCTGCGCGTCCGTATTTACGGCGACGGCGGCTCTATCCAGTGGTTCCAGGAGGAGCCGGAAAAGATCACCGTAATCAAAAAGGACGGCACGATCACGGAAGTTCACCGCGGGTACAGCTCCATCGCGCCGGAGGCGGCAAAATACGGGCGTCTGCCCTCCGGGCATCCGGAAGGCTGGTTCGAGGCGATGGGCAATCTCTACAAGAGCTTTATCGAATGCATTGAGGCCAAGAAAAACGGAACCTTTACTCCTGATATGATTGATTATCCGACGGTCAGCGACGGCGTGGAAGGAATCCGTTTTGTGGAGGCATGCCTGAAGAGCCAGGAACTGGGTAACGTTTGGGTCGACCTTTAATTGATTACGTTTAAATTAAATAATATGAGCGAAGGGAGAAGAAAAATGGCAAGGCCGGTAACTTTGTTCACAGGACAATGGGCGGATCTTTCGTTAGAGGAAATGTGCAAAACCGCAAAGGACATGGGCTATGAGGGGCTGGAAATTGCCACCTGGGGTCAGGTCGATGTTCACAAAGCGGTAGAGGATCCGGCGTATGTCAAAAACATACGCGACACGCTGGATAAGTACGGTCTGGGATGCTGGGCGCTGGGCGCGCATCTTGCCGGACAGTGCGTAGGCGATCTCTGGGACGAGAGGCTGGACGGCTTTGCACCGTCGCGGCTGGCCGGGCAGCCTGAGAAGATACGCGAATGGGCCATCGAGGAAATGAAGACCACGGCGCGGGCCGCCAAGGCGCTTGGCGCTTCCGTTGTGACGGGGTTCATGGGGTCGCCGATATGGAAGTTCTGGTATTCCTTCCCGCAGACCACCGAGGAAATGATCGAGAAGGGCTATAAACTGATCTATGATCTTTGGTCGCCCATACTGGACGTGTTTGACGAGTGCGGCGTCAAGTTTGCGCTGGAGGTTCATCCCACCGAGATCGCGTTTGACTATTATTCCGCGCAGAGGCTGCTGGAGGTATTCGATTATCGTCCGACGCTGGGCTTTAACTTCGATCCCTCGCATCTGGTATGGCAGGGCGTGGATCCGGTGGTGTTCCTGCAGGACTTCGTCAAGTATGTGTACCACGTGCATGTCAAAGACGTGTATGTCTATCTCAACGGGCGGAACGGCATACTCGGCTCGCATATCACTTTCGGCGATCCGCGGCGCGGCTGGAATTTCGTTTCCCCGGGGCATGGGGATGTGGACTTCGACAAAATCATTCGCGTGCTGAACGCGGCGAATTATCAGGGGCCCCTCTCCGTGGAGTGGGAAGACAGCGGCATGGATCGAATATTCGGCGCGACAGAGGCCTGCGAGTTTGTCAAGAAGCTCAACTTCTCTCCGTCGGCTGTCGCATTCGACGATGCCCTGAAGGTAGACTGATAAAACGGCGCCGCCGTGCGCATGGGCGTTCGGCGTGCGGCGGCGTCTCTTTCAGCAAGGCGGGCCATGTTTCTGCAAAGGGGGAACGCATATGCAGCAGCCCATATTCAGGTTAAGAAATATTTCCAAAACGTTCCCGGGTGTCCGGGCGCTGTCGCATATCGATTTTGATCTGTATCCGGGGGAAATCCACTGTATCTGCGGGGAAAACGGTGCGGGCAAATCCACGCTGATCAAAATCATATCGGGCGCTTACCAGCCGGACGCCGGCGGGACAATCGAATTTGAAGGCAAAGCGTGTTCGCTCACGCCTCACAGTGCGATGGAGCTGGGTATACAAACCATATACCAGGAACATACGGTGTTCCCGCACTTGACGGTGACGGAGAACATCTTTGCCGGATTGGAGATGGCGCGCGGCGGCGTAATCAATCGCCGTGAAATGCGTGCCAAAACCGAAGAGGTATTGGCCTATTTGCACTGCGATTTCGGCCCGGACGATAACGTGGGCCAGCTTCCCTCCGGGCAGAAGAAGATGGTTGAAATCGCCAAGGCTTTAGTGTTTCAGCGCAAGGTCGTTATTCTGGACGAGCCGACGGCCTCGTTTTCGGTATCCGAGATCGATATGCTGCTGGATGTGGTCAAAAAAGTGGCCTCCACCGGCCTCGCCGTCGTGTACATATCGCATCACCTGGATGAGGTTTTCCGCATCGCGGACAGGGTCACGGTGCTGCGGGACGGCGAGAAGATCATCACGTGTCCCATCGGAGAGATCGACGAGCCCCAGCTGATTCGGTACATGGTGGGGCGTGATGCATCGGCTTTCTATTCGCGGGAGTATTTTGAACCGGGCGAAGTCGTGCTGGAGGCGCGGAATTTGACGGGCAACGGCGTCAAGGATGTATCGTTTACCGTGCGGCGAAGGGAAATTGTCGGCTTTGCGGGCATGGTGGGCTCAGGACGCAGCGAGCTGATGACGCTGCTGATGGGTGGCGCCCATCGGGAGAGCGGCGAGTTGCTGATATTCGGCAAGCCTGCCCATATCAAGAGTCCTGCCGATGCCATCCGCCATAAGATGTGCTATATCACCGAAGACCGGCAGCATACCGGCCTGTTCCTGAAGCATTCCATCGCGCGAAACACCATTGTGGCCAATCTGGTGAACACAAAAGAAAAGGTCATAAGCCCCCGGGTGGACATCAGGGTGGCGGACGATTATATCAAGAAGCTGGGCATTAAAGCGCGGGACGCGCGTATGCCGGTTATGAACCTTTCCGGCGGCAACCAGCAGAAGGTGGTATTGGCAAAATGGTTTCATACGGACGGGGAAATATTCATTTTTGACGAGCCTACCCGCGGCATCGACGTGGGTGCAAATCAGGAAATATATCAGGTCATGATGGATCTGCTGCGGCAAAACAAGGCCGTTATTATGGTTTCGTCGGATATGCCTGAAGTCATATCGATGAGCGACCGGGTTTTCGTCATGAAAGACGGACGGGTCCAGGGCGAAATACACCGCGCGGATATATCCGAAGAAAATATACTTCAGTATTCGATCGGGGGATCTAAGGTATGAATGGAGCCGGAAAGAAAAGTCTTTTCTCCAGACGGGGAGATATGTTTACCGTCGTTGTAATCAGTATCGCGTTTGTTGTGCTGGTGGTGATTGTTCAGCTGATTTCGGGAATCGTAAGCGGAAATGTTGAATATCCTTCGTTTATATCCCCGCTGAATATTCTGAACATTCTGATGCAGGTTGCCGGCACAGGCATACTCGTGATGGGTATGACAGCCATCATGATCGCGGGAGGTATCGACCTGTCGGTGGGTATGCTGGTATCCATGATCGGCATTTTTGTGGCCAAGAGCATCAAGGATTGGGGAATCGATGTGGTTCCAGCTATTATCCTGGCCATAT
>JAAXZP010000240.1 GCA_012719815.1 Christensenellaceae bacterium | reverse complement strand
GGAAACCGCTATGGACGACGATGCGGAGAGCATCATCATCAACGAGCGCTATGAAGCCGTGAGCGCCCTGCTCTCGGGCGCTTACATCAAAAAATCGCAGTCGCAGCTCTCCACCTCCGATAAAATAGACCGCGTGATGACCAACCGCTTTCTGGCGCTGCCGATATTCTTCCTCATCATGTGGGGCATTTACTACGTGTCCATCCAGACCGTGGGCGACTGGACCATCGGCTGGATGGAAGAGCTCATCGGCTGGGTGTCAGGCGGCGTGGCCGGCCTGCTGGAGGGCTGGGGCGCTTCTCCGTGGGTGCTGAGCCTGGTGGTGGACGGCATTCTCGGCGGCGTGGGCGGCGTGCTGGTTTTTGTGCCGCAGCTGATGATACTGTACCTGTTTATCTCGATACTCGAAGACGTGGGCTATATGGCGCGAGTCGCGTTCATCATGGACCGCATATTCCGCCGCTTCGGCCTTTCGGGCAAATCGTTCATCCCGATGCTGATCGGCACCGGCTGCAGCGTGCCCGCCGTGATGGCGTCGCGCACCATCGAGAACGAGAACGACCGCAGGATGACCGTCATGCTGACGCCGTTCATCCCGTGCGGCGCCAAGATGCCAGTGTTCGCGCTGTTCGTGGCGATGGTGTTCCGCGACTCGTCCTGGGTGGGCCCGTCGATGTATCTGGTGGGCATCGTCATGGTCATCATATCCGGCCTCATACTCAAGCGGACAAAGCTGTTCAGCGGCAAGCCCGCGCCGTTCGTGATGGAGCTGCCGGCTTACAAACTGCCGCGGCTCAAGTGCGTGCTGATCCATATGTGGGAAAAGGGCAAATCGTTCGTCATCAAAGCCGGTACCGTGATATTCGCAGCATGCGCCGTGCTGTGGTTCCTGCAGTCGTTCGACTTCTCGCTGCACTATCTTGAACCGGAGCAGATCGACCAGAGCATATTGGCCGGCATCGGTAAGGTGATAGCGCCGGTATTTATGCCGCTGGGCTTCGGCAACTGGATGTCCGCCATGGCAGCGTTAACGGGCATAGTCGCCAGGGAAGTTGTGGTATCCACCTTCGCGATACTGAGCGCGCATACGGCAGTGCTGTTCACGCCGGTCACAGCTTACGCTTTTATGGTGTTTGTGCTGCTGGCTGCCCCCTGCGTTGCGGCCATCGGCGCCATCCGCCGCGAGATGGGCAACTGGAAATGGACGCTGATCGCCATCGGGTATCAGACGGGCGTGGCCTACGTGATGGCGACGCTGGTCAACCTGATCGGCAGCGCGATTTTCCCCAACCTCACCCCCGTCGAGCTTTCCGGCGAGCTGGAGGCCGTGAGCGAAGGCGCGATTACCAGCGTGGCACTGCTGGAAAACCCGATGGTCTACATTCTGGGGCTGATCATCGTGGCCGCCGTCGTGATCGGGCTGGTATCGCTGATAAAGCGCGCCGGCAACAAAAAGCACCGCTCGCCGGACGGCGCTGCCTGCTGAACAAAAGACTTTCCGAGAGGCTGTGAAAGCAGCCTCTTTTTATTTACCGAACGGCAGCCCCTTGCTGTTCCAAAAGCAGCTTCACGCACATATACTCCCCCGGCGCATATAATGAAGTGAACGTATATTACCCTTTCCCATATACCATACATATGTCGTAACAACATGCGCCTGCATATCAAAACCAGGGAGGTATTATGAAACAGGTTGAGAATAAAGCTCTGACCAAACGGCTGCGGCCTGTTGTAAAAAGAGCCTGGTCCGGACGCAGGATCATGCATACCGCACAGGCCATTTCAGCGCGTCCTTCGACAGCCGAATCCAGGGAATCGGATAAAGCGGATTAAAAAAGCGCCGGTTTTCAGCCGGCGCTGTACATATCCCAAACGGAACAATCTGCCCTATGCTTTCTTCCTTTCACGCAGCCGAGCGGCAAAGTCCCCCAGCCCCGCCTCAAAGTTGACGCCGAAACGCACGTCGGTGCCCGCCTGCCAGGGGCGCTCGATGCTCTCAACTGTCAGCTCGATCGCCGCATCGGTGGCGC
>JAAXZP010000239.1 GCA_012719815.1 Christensenellaceae bacterium | reverse complement strand
TCGATATCATAAACGCACACCTTTTTCGCAGCGATAGCTCCGCTGTTGACTGCGCCTTTTATACTCGCCGACGCCATGTTGCCCGCGCCCATAAACCCCACTGTGAATGTCTGCATTTTTGGCCCTCCTATTGACGTACTCATCGGAATTGTTTATAATTACGATTGTCTATTGAAGGGGAGTGGCTCAATGGTAGAGCATCGGTCTCCAAAACCGAGGGTTGCGTGTTCGAGTCGCGTCTCCCCTGCCACCGATTTCGGAGCAAAGTTTATGCTTTGCTCCGTTTCGTTTTTTCAGTACGAAATCTCGCACCGTTGCCTGCTCTTCGCCTGTTCCCTAATAAACTGAAAACTCTGCACCCCATCAAGCCTGCAAAATCAGCTCAGAGCTTCTTCCCGCGCATTTATACGTTGACTTCGCCCTGAGCGCCCAGCTTGTCCGCATAATGGGAAAGCACAGGCTGTACGTATTGCTCGATGAATTCCTGCGTCTGAGCGGCCGCGCAGCCCGTAAAGGCCCTGGGATCCATCAGCTTGTCGATTTCATCGGGAGTCAGGCCAAAGGCTTCGTCTGCCTTGATCAGCTCGATCAGGTTGTTGGGTTCGCCGTGCATCTTGACCCGCTCGGCTGCGGCCATCGAATGGACGCGAATGCGCTCGTGCAGCGTTTGCCTGTCTCCCCCGCGCTTGACAGCTTCCATCAGAATCGTCTCGGTGGCCATGAAGGGCAGTTCCTGATTGATATGGTTCTGGATAACCTTTTCGTACACCACCAGACCGGCACTGATGTTCAGATAGAGGTTGAGTATGGCATCCACCGCAAGGAAGCCCTGCGGGATGACAAGCCGCCTGTTTGCCGAATCGTCCAGCGTGCGTTCAAACCATTGCGTGGACGCCGTCACAGCCGCGTTGACGGGCAGCGACAGCACAAAACGGCAGAGCGCTCCCATCCGCTCGCTGCGCATCGGGTTGCGCTTGTAAGCCATGGCCGACGAGCCGATCTGCTGTTTTTCAAACGGCTCCTCCATCTCTTTCAGGCTCTGCAACAGCCGCAGGTCATTGCTGAACTTATAGGCGCTCTGCGCGATCATGGCGAGCACGTTGAGCACCATGGTATCGAATTTGCGCGGGTATGTCTGGCCCGTGACGGCATAGGAAGACTCAAAGCCCATTTTTTTGCACACGGCTTCGTCCAGCGCTTTCACCTTGGCGACGTCGCCACCAAACAGCGTGAGGAAGCTCGCGCCCGTCCCTGTGGTGCCTTTGACGCCCAGCAGGCGGTAATCCCGCTTGATCGCTTCGAGCTGGCCCAAATCCATCAGCAGGTCCTGTATCCACAGGGCCGCACGTTTGCCCACAGTGGTAAGCTGGGCGGGCTGGAAATGCGTATAGCCCAGCGTGGGCATATCCTTGTATTTCAGCGCGAACCGCGACAAATTGTCGATCACGCTGACCAGTTTGGTTTCAACGAGTTCCAGCGCCTCGTATATCAGTATGAGATCAGTGTTGTCCCCCACGTAGCAGCTGGTGGCGCCCAGGTGGATGATGGGCCGGGCCTTAGGGCATTGCTCCCCATAGGCGTGTACATGGGCCATAACGTCATGTCGCACCAAGCGTTCCTGCGCCTCGGCCACTTCGTAATTGATATCGTCCGCGTGCGCCCTCATCTCGGCAATCTGCTCATCTGTGATGGGCAGCCCCAGCGCCTGCTCGCATTCGGCGAGCGCAATCCAAAGACGCCGCCATGTACGGAATTTATGGTCGTCCGAGAATATCTGCGCCATCTGGCGGGACGCGTAACGTGTGATCAACGGGTTTTCGTAGATATCTTTCATACAGCCTCTTGTCCTATTTACTCTTATCAATGTAGAAATTCTAATACATATCGGGCAAAATTGCCATAGCAAATTTTCTTGATCAGGCTGTTTGGGTAGCCGCGCCTTTCCATTGCTTCGGGCAGCCGCTGAAAATAAGCTGCGGAGTTTAGCCCCTCTGGCGTATACTCGATGCCGCAAAAATCGGAACCGAAGCCTACGGCATCCTCTCCCCCGCGCTCAAGAACATATTCAATATGATCAAGAATATCGTTGATATAGGCGGTGCGCTGCCCACGCAGAAACTCGGTGTAGAAATTAATCCCGATAAACCCGCCACGCGATATGATATAGTCGATTTGGTCGCGTTTTAAGTTGCGCGGCACAGCGCAGAGATCATAGACGCAGGAATGCGACGCGCAGGGTATGTGCTGGTACCGCTCCACAGCTTCCCAGAAGCCCTGTTCGTTGATATGGGATACGTCCAGCGCCATATTCAGGCGGTTGAGTTCATCCACAGCTTTGATTCCATCCGGCTTCAGCCCGCCTATTGCCATACATCCCGATGCAAATGCGTTCTCGTCGTTCCAGGTGAGGCTCAGCATCCGCGCGCCGAGGTCGTAAACCTTTTGGATGTTTGAGATCCGGCAGCCTATGGATTCGCCGCTCTCGATAGAGAGAAATGCCCAAATACCTTGATTAAGAGTCAGGTGCTCCGGACGCGTACAGATACGGACGCTGCTGTTTTGCGACGCGAGGGCATGCAGGTAACGGATCTGGGTCATACCGGCCGCCTCGGGGACCTCATGCCCCGCCGGCCCCCATACCGCCAGATTCTGCAGCACGACGCCGCCTGCTTCCATACGCTCGATATCCGCATGGTTGTAAAGACGGCCGCCCAGTTCACCTAGCGTGCTAAAAGCAAGGAAATCCGAATGCGCGTCCGCGATCCTGTACATTAGCTTTGTGACCTCCGTTCATAATCTTATGCCCGGAAGACTAAAAGAAGAGCCGCTCTCGCAGCTCTTCTGATTTTTTTACTTTGCGTACTCTACTGACCGCGTTTCCCTTATGACACTGACTTTGATCTGGCCGGGATAATCCAGATCCTTTTCGATCTTTTTGACGATGTCCTTGGCCATCAGATGCATTCCTGCATCATCCACATCTTCGGGTTTAACCAGTATCCTGACTTCACGCCCTGCCTGTATGGCATAGCATTTTTCGACACCCGAGAATGAATTCGCGATTTCCTCCAAAGCTTCCAGACGTTTGATATAGTTCTCGAGAGTTTCTCTTCTGGCTCCAGGCCTTGCCGCTGATATCGCATCTGCAGCCTGTACCAGTACTGCCTCCACAGATTGCGCTTCAATGTCGCCATGATGTGCCTGTATACAATGAATAACGTCAGCCGATTCACGGTATTTCTTCGCGAGGTCAGCTCCGATCTGTATGTGCGGACCTTCCACCTCATGATCCACTGCTTTACCGATATCGTGCAACAGACCGCCGCGTTTGGCCAGTTTTACATTGGCGCCCAGCTCAGCCGCCATGACCGCGGCAAGATGAGCGACTTCGAGCGAATGCTTCAGTACGTTCTGACCATAGCTGGTGCGGTATTTAAGCCGGCCAAGCAATTTTATGAGCTCAGGATGGAGATTATGTATGCCGGTTTCAAATGCCGCCTGCTCACCCGCGTCCCGGATCTCCTTTTCCACTTCCTTACGCGCCTTTTTGACCATTTCTTCTATGCGCGCCGGGTGGATACGGCCGTCTATGATGAGCTTCTCCAGCGCGATACGGGCAATTTCCCTCCTGATCGGGTCGAACCCCGAAAGTATCACGGCTTCCGGCGTATCATCGATGATAAGGTCAATACCGGTCGCCGTCTCCAGCGCTCGGATGTTGCGCCCTTCGCGTCCGATGATCCTGCCCTTCATTTCATCGTTGGGCAGCG
>JAAXZP010000238.1 GCA_012719815.1 Christensenellaceae bacterium | reverse complement strand
CTATTGATCACGTCGAAATCGAAACCCAGGCCGGCATTGCCCGCCAGAGCTTCACCGCTGATCTTCAGGATTATTCTCTTATATTTCGGCACACCGTTTGTCATAACACGCTTCCTTTCCACATAGCCCAAAATGACCCCAACCCGCTTAGTCGGCCTTTTGCAGAAAAGGGAGAGCTATCCTTTAGGCTCTCCCTCCCGTTGTCTCATCTATTTGGAAGCCTGTTTCATAACTTCTTCCGCAAAATTGTCCTTTCTCTTTTCCAGCCCTTCGCCCATCTCGTAACGGACAAAACGCCGGATGGATATCTTTTCGCCAAGCTCCGCGATTTTCTCGTTGACCAGGTCTTTGATGGATTTCTCCGGATCCTTCACGAAAGCCTGCTCCAGGAGGCAGAATTCCTTGTAATACTTCTGGAGCCTTCCCTCCACCATCTTGTCGACGATCTTTTCAGGTTTGCCTTCGTTCAGCGCCTGTGCGCGGAGTATCTCTTTTTCCTTCTCAAGCACGTCCGCAGGCACATCCGCGGGTTCCAAATACAGCGGATTGGCCGCCGCGATCTGCATCGCGATATCCTTCACCAGCTGTCTGAAAACCGGGGTCTTAGCCACGAAGTCGGTCTCGCAGTTCACTTCCACCAGTACTCCGATCTTTCCGCCCAGGTGGATATAGCTGTCCACAATACCCTCTGCCGCAATGCGGCCAGCCTTCTTGGCTGCGGAAGCGAGGCCCTTTTCACGGAGTATCTTGATGGCTTTTTCCATATCGCCGTTCGCTTCAGTCAGCGCGTGCTTGCAGTCCATCATCCCCGCGCCTGTCTTTTCGCGGAGCAGTTTCACATCACTTGCCGAAATCATATCTTCACACTCTCCTTGTACACAATTTACCGCTTAAGCCTCTTGCTCCTCGGTTTCGTCGGTTTCGTCGCCGCTTTCTACGCTCTCATCGTATTCCTCAAGGGCCGCTTCTTCCTCCTGCGACTCGGCAGCGGGCACATCCGTCAGCTGCTCGCCCTGCTTGGCTTCCAGCACTGCGTCAGCGATCTTGGACGCCAGCAGCTTGACGGCGCGGATAGCGTCATCGTTGCCCGGAATCACGTAATCGATCTCGTCCGGGTCGCAGTTGGTGTCCACAATGCCCACTATCGGTATATTGAGCGCACGCGCCTCGGCAACCGCAATGTGTTCCTTGCGCGGGTCCACAACGAATACGACACCCGGCAGCTCCTTCATGTTACGGATGCCGCCCAGGTTTTTCTGCAGCTTCTCATACTCGTGGCGCAGCTTGATGACTTCCTTCTTGGGCAGCAGGTTAAACTCGCCGGACTCCTCCATCTTCTCGATGCGCTCCATGCGGCGGATGCGGCTGCGGATGGTTTTGAAGTTGGTCAGCATGCCGCCCAGCCAACGATGGCTGACGTAGAACATGCCGCAGCGCTGCGCTTCCTGCTCAACCGATTCCTGCGCCTGCTTCTTGGTGCCCACAAACAGCACCGTCTTCCCTTCCATCACCGCGTCGCGCACGAAGAAATACGCCTGCTCCACCATCTTCACCGTCTTTTGCAGATCGATGATGTAGATGCCGTTGCGCTCCGTGAAGATGTATTTCTTCATCTTGGGGTTCCAGCGACGTGTTTGGTGCCCGAAATGAACACCCGCTTCCAACAGCTGTTTCATTGAAATGACTGACATATTTTCCTCCTCGTTATTTCCTCCCGCCGCTTCATCTTTTATGCACAACCCATATTCCAGGGCACGAATGCAAAAATCCGCAGCGGTGTGACATACATTCGGAATTATAGCACAGGGTTTTCCGGGACGCAATCATAAATAATCGCGTTTTTGCGGCCGTGCGGCATCTTCCCGGGCAGCGTCCCGTCACGTTTTGGTGATGATGATGCCCTCCACCACGTCGGCCACGTCTTCGCAGTCGTCCAGCGCCCCTTCCAATTCTCTTAATATCTCTTTCATCTTGATGAGCTCGACCGGGTCCTTCTCGGTACCGAACAGCTCGTACATCGCGTCCTTATAGCACCTGTCGCCCAGCTCTTCCACGTGGTTAATCTCCACCACATATTCATTAAGCTTATTGTGCTTCTTGTGGTTCTTAATCTCAGACATCACCTTCACCAGCATCTCGCAGGCGTTCACCACATAGCCGGCCATCTGCAGCATCGCCGGCGTCACCTGCGTCACATGCATCATCCACATCTTGTTGGACACCGATTCAATGCTGTCGGTGATGTCGTCCGTCTCTCTGGCGATTTTGTATATGTCGTCCCGGTCAATGGGCGTAATGAAAGCGGTGTTAAGGCGTTCGATCAGGACGTGCATATGATTGTCCGCTTCCTGCTCCACCCGCTTGATTTCCGCTATGCCCTCTTCAGTGACGCGGCCTTCCTTGAACATCTGCTCCAGAAGGCGCGCCGCCTTCAGGCAAAACTCAGTGCCCTTCACAAACATATCGAAATAGTCTATCTCTTTTTTCAGAGCCATGGCTTTTTCCTCCGTTAAAATATCGCGTGCAGCAGCAGAGCCATCAGGTATCCGATCAGCCCGCATGCCGGGAATGTCAGCACCCACGCCAGCAGCATCTCCTTTACGATGCCCCAGTTCACATTGGACAGCCGCCTCGCGGCCGCCGCGCCCATCAGCGCCGTCCCTTTGGTGTTGGTGGTGCTCAACGGGATGCCGAACAGCGTCGAGGCGATCATGCAGGCCGACGCCGCCACTTCAGACGAGAACCCCTGATACTTTTCTATCTTGACCATGTCCATGCCCATGGTCTTGATAATCCGGTAGCCGCCAATCGACGTGCCTATTGCCATCAGCACCGAGCAGCCGACCATAAGCTCCAGCGGGATGGTAAACGTTTCGGTACTGGGAATCACACCGCCCATCATCAGCGCAAAAGCCAGAACTCCCATGAATTTCTGTCCGTCCTGCGCGCCGTGGCTGAACGCCATCGCGGAAGCCGATAATATCTGCCCGTAGGAAAAAATCTTGTTGGCGCGCCGCCGGTTCATGCGGCCAAACGCTTTGGAAACCCCCAGCGTCACCAGCCAGCCGGACGCAAACCCTAGCACCGACGATACGCCCAAGCCGATCAGCACCTTCTGCCAGGCTTCCCAGCTGACGGACGACAGGCCTCCGCCGGCCAGCGCAGCTCCCGTCAGCCCCGCAACCAGCGCGTGGCTCTCGCTTGTGGGTATGCCAAAGCGCCATGCCCCGATCGCCCACGCTACGATGGCGATCTGTGCAGCCG
>JAAXZP010000237.1 GCA_012719815.1 Christensenellaceae bacterium | reverse complement strand
CCTCGTAGATGCGCTTGTAATCTTTCCGGGGCGCAGGCTGCAGGTCCACCACATAGCGGTAGCGTTTGGGCTCGCCTTTCTTAAAGCGCATGGCGAAACTGCTCCACTGGCTGACCTTAACCGGGTGCCATCCTTCAAGCGCCTGCTCCTCGAACCAGTTTTCATAATCTGCGGGTACCGCGTACTTAAACGGCGTCCACCAGCATAGTTTCGTACTGTTCATTTGATGCCCTCCAAATGGCGGTATACCTCGCGGATGCGCGCCGCTTCCTCGCTCAGTATCTGCGCGCCCTGCGGCGTGATCACGTAATACTTCTTGCGGTCTTCCTCACGGACAGCGCGGATGAGGCCGTCCGCTTCCAGCTTGCCGAGGCTCTGGTACACGGTGCCCGCGCCGAGGACAATGCGCCCGTTCGTCAGCTCCTTTACGTGCTGCATAATGCCGTATCCGTGGCGTTCCTCCCGCAGCGAGAGCAAAATGTAGAGCATCGTTTCGCTCATCGGGATGTACCGCTGCCGCGCCTTGTCGATGTTCATGCCCGCCTCCTTATATCGCGCCGAAATATATCACGATGAGATATAATGAGTATATATCACGATGTGATATATGTCAAGGAAATGATAAAAAAACCTTTCACGCCTGCCGGAATCTGCAGAGGTGAAAGGCCAAGACGGGATAAGGGGTATGGAGACAGCCGCTCAGGCTTTTCTGCGCCGCCAGATGGCCGGTGAAATGAGCACCAGCATCGGGTATATCTCCAGGCGCCCGATGAGCATATCAATAAACAGCACAATCTTGCTCAAGTCCGAGAAAATGGAGAAGTTGCCGACGGGGGAAACGCGTCCGAGGCCCGGGCCGATGTTGTTGATACAGGCGGCCACCGCGGTTGCGGAGGTTGCGAGGTCATAGCCGTCCAGCGAAACCAGCAGCATGGACAGCACCGTGATGGCGCCGTATGTGAATATGAACGTGCCTGTGCCGTGAATCACTTCCTCATGCACCGGCACGTTGTCCAGCTTGATCACCCTGGCGGCCTGTGGATGCAATATGCGTAGCGCTTCCCGCTTTAATGCCTTGAACATGATGATGAGGCGGGAAGTTTTGATTCCGCCGCCGGTGGAGCCTGCGGACGCGCCCGCAAACATCAGCGCAACCAGCAAAATTCGGCTGAATGTCGGCCATGTATCAAAGTTGGTGGTGGCGTATCCCGTGGTGGTCATCACGGAGGACACCTGGAAAGAAGAGTAACGCAGCGCTTCGCCGAAATTATTGTATACGCGGCCCCATAGGTCGAATGCGATGAGCAGCATGGACGTTATCATGATGCCGAGATACACGCGCGTCTCCTCGTGGCGGAAGAACTGGCGCAGCTTGCCGGTAAACAGCAGGAAGTATGCGCTGAAGTTGATGCCGAACAGCGCCATGAACACCGTGATTACCACTTCGATATAGACGCTGTTGTATGCGCCGATGGAAGTGTTTTTGATGGAGAAGCCGCCGGTGCCCGCCGTGCCGAACGTGTGCGTGACGCTGTCGAACAGCGGCATACCGCCCGCGAGCAGCAATATGATCTGGAGCACCGTCAGGCCGAGGTAGATGGAATAGAGTATCTTGGCGGTCTGGCGCGCCTTGGGCACCAGCTTTTCGGTGGTGGGGCCGGGGCTTTCCGCGCGCATCAGGTGCAGCGGGTCGGCACCCGCCATCGGCAGTATGGACATCACGAAAACCAAAAACCCCATGCCGCCGATCCAATGGGTAAAGCTGCGCCAGAACAGAAGGCCCTTTTCCATCGCCTCCACGTCGGTCAGTATGCTCGCGCCGGTGGTGGTGAAGCCGGATACCGTTTCAAACAGGCAGTCCACGAAGGATGGGATGGCGCCCGTAAAATAGAACGGCAGAGCGCCGAACACCGATATGACAAGCCAGGAGAGCGACACCGCGATGACGCCCTCTTTGGTGAAGAACGACCGGTTAGCCGGCTTTTTGCCCAGCGCGAGGCTGATAAGCGCCATGGCGGCGATGACGATGCCGAAGACCAGCGCGGTTTGATACTCGCCGTAAAGCAGCGATACAATGAGCGATAGCCCCATGAAAGCCGCCTCGAACCGCAGCACGATTGCAAGCAGATATCTGATCACGCCGAAATTCATATCGCCACCGTCATTCCTTATAAATATGGTTCAGGTCTTCCAGCCCGCCCAGCGCCGTGATCAGTATCACCCGGTCGCCTTCCCGCAGGCAATCTTTGCCCTTAGGGATGAATACGTCGTCGCCCCGCACGATGGTGGTGATGAGAGTGTTGTCTTTCAGCGGCAGCTCGGAGAGCGGCACGCCCAGGTGACGGGTGAGCGGCGTGGCGACAAACTCGAGCATCTCTGCCTGCTGGCCGATGATGCGGTACAGCGTTTTAATATCGCCGCCGCCCAGGCTTTCCATACTGCGCACATACCGCACGAT
>JAAXZP010000236.1 GCA_012719815.1 Christensenellaceae bacterium | reverse complement strand
GCGCGCGACGCGGGCGTCCGGTCGCCGAAGGTAGACACGTCGATGCGGTTGGGCACGATAAGCACCTGACCGGCTTTGACTGCCCGCGCGCCGAACGTGGAGAGCGCCGCGCTTTTGCTCGCTGCGCACCGCTGCGTGGCATACCGGTCAATCAGCGCGCGGCCCAGCACCTTTTTCAACAGAAACAGCGGCGAGCGCACGTACCGCGTGTCCGCGTGCGCGTGGCAGCTGCGGACGGGCACGCCGGCCTGATGCGCTGCGAGCGCGACAAAGCCCGCCTGGTATTCGGTGTGCGCGTGTACGGCGGCGTAGGGGCCGTTTTTATCGAGTATCTCCCGCACCAGACGGACATAGCCGGCCATGCCCGCTCGGCTCAGAAAGGGGAGGCGAAACACACGGCCGCCCAGCGCCTCAATCTCCGGGCCGAAGTCGTCGCTGCCCAAATCGTGCGCGATGAAATCGAACTGCACCTTTTCCCGGTCCCCGGAGCGGTACATGTTCATCACCATGATGGTGACGCCCGCGCGCATGGTGGAGGAGATGACGTGCAATACCCGCTGCGCTGCCATCAGACGCCGCCTCCCGTCCGGCTTGCGTGCAGACGCTGCAGCCGCCGCTTCAGTCCGCCGGGCAACAGGCCTACGACCAGCGGTTTTAATACATACGGCAGGCCGGCGGGCATAAGGCCCAGCGCGCGAAAACCCTGCCAGCGGATGCGCGCCTCGCTGATGCGGAAGCGGTAGCGCACGGCCTTGGGATGGCGCGGGTCATAGTAGCGCAGCAGCGGCTCGGCCAGGTTATATCCCGTAAACCCGTACGCGTACATGCGCATGAACAGGTCGTAGTCTTCGGTGCGCAGCGTGTCACGGCATACGCGGTAGCCGCCTACCGCCAGCAGCGCTTCCCGCCGCATCATCACGGAGGGGTGGATGAACTGAGTGCCCCAGAGAAAATCCTTTTTCTGCGGAAATTCCTTACAGGTACGCGTCTCCCACACGCCTTCCCGGTCGAAAACCAGGGCGCTGCTGCCCACGATGGCGTATTCCGGATGGGCGTCCAGAAACGCGATCTGTTTCTCAAAGCGGGGCGGCAGCGATATGTCGTCGCCGTCCATGCGGGCGACGTATTCGCCGCGGGCCTTTTCCAGCGCGCGGTTCAGCGACGCGGCGAGCCCCATGTTGCGCTCGTTTTGTATCAGGCGGATGCGTCTGTCGCGCTGCGCCCAATCGGCGAGTATATGAAGACTGCCGTGGGCAGACTTGTCGTCCACCAGCAGCAGTTCCCAGTCAGCGTATGTTTGAGCGACGATAGAGGCGATGCTGTCGCTCACCGTGTCTTCGTTGTTATAGACGGACATCAGCACCGATATTCTTGCACTCATCCGTTACCTTCCTTGCCGGTTCCGCCTCGGCTTCCACAGGCAGATAGGCGTATTCGTACCGCCGGTCCACAAAGTTCCAGACGCAGTAGACGGGCTTGTCCGACGTCCGGGACAGCAGCGACACCGCCGCATTTACCTCCTCGTGCGTGGTGACGCCCGCGCCGCAGACCAGCAGCGGGATGTCCATGCCCGCGACAAGGCCGGAAAGCTGCACGTGCGACAGCAGCGGCGGGCAGTCCACCAAGACCAATACGTATCGCCTGATGCCCATGGCGAGCACGGACGAGAGGGGGCCGTCGAAATCCGGGTTGCTCTCCTTGTCGTCCCACGACACCGTGCAGGTATCCACGCCGGGGGTTAGCGGCGTGATGGCAGGCGCCGACGGCAAAAAGCCGCCCTGCGCCGTAACCGTGACGATCAGTATCTTCATCTGCATGCCGGCGAGCACCAGCGCGACGTCGCGCGCGATGGTGCTGGTGCCGCACTGGGGACCGGGGGAGAAGCACATCACCAGCTTGTGATCATTGGTCTCCGCCAGTTTTTTCAGGTACATCGCGATGGCGGCGATCTGCTGCATCTGCCTGTCGTCCGGCTTGTCGTCGTACCGCCCTACCATGCCGATGACGCGGACATCGCCGCCGGATAGCTTTACGCTCATGGGGTCGTAGACGCGCTTGTCGAAGCAGCCGATAAGGAACGCGACGCCCGCGCCCGCAAGCGCGCCGAACAGCCCGGCAATGACGAATACAATTGCAGCCCGCGTGCGGCTGACGCTCGGCGCGGCGGCCTCTGCGGGATCGCTCTCCAGCCATTTGATGACGCCCGCCTGGGCGGAGCGCGCCACCGCATACGACAGGTTGGCCTTGAGCGCGCTTAAAATTTCGGATGCCTGATCCCGGTTATGCCATTCTACCTTAACGGTGGCGGACATGCCGTTTTCGCTGATCTTGGACGAAATAGCCTGCCGCAGCTCTTCGGCAGAGACGGCGAAGCTGACCGACTTCGCGACGGCGTCCAGCACCTCCTCGTGTGTCACGTACGACTGGGATATAAGGACGCTGTAGCTGCCCGGCACATCCGCATTGGGCGCTGGCGACGGCGAGACGGGTATGAATGTGGCGGACAGCTCGACGGATGTATAGTATCCGTTCCAGTAGACGGCGGAGATTCCGAATGCGAACAGGAACGCAAAAAGGGCACACCAAAACCATCGCCGGAAAATCGTTTCCAGGATGGTTTTCACCGAATAGCGTGTCATGCCCTGTGACGGCTCCAAATTCATCCTGCCTCCGTCTAGCAAATTTTTCTGTCCTGGAGCGAGGGGACCAGCCGCTGCACCAGTTCACGGATGCGGGCCTGGTCCTTGCCGCGGATGCTGTCCAGCAGCTCTGCCAGCAGCGCGCCCGATTCCATATCAGTTTCGCTGATCTCCGGCCGCATCACGTATATCTTGTTATTCGAAGTGGTGACCACCGTTTCCTCGGGCAGGCACAGCTCCTCATGGAGTTTTTCGCCCGGTCTTAAGCCGGTCACCTCAATCTTGATATCCTTTTCCGGCACCAGCCCTGCCAGCTTGATCATCGTGGTGGCGAGGTCGTAGATGCGGATGGGCTCGCCCATGTCCAGCACGAATATCTCGCCGCCCTGCATGATGGAAGCGGACTCCAGCACCAGCTGCACCGCTTCGGGGATAGTCATAAAATAGCGCGTGACGTCTTTATGCGTCACGGTAAGCGGACCGCCCGCCTGCAGCTGCCGCTGGAGAATCGGTATGACGCTGGAATGGCTGCCCAGCACATTGCCGAAGCGCACCGCCGCGAAGCGCGTATCGCCGCTGCGGTTTTTCTGCTGGATGAGCAGCTCGGCAATGCGTTTGGTGGCGCCCATGATGTTGGTGGGGTTGACCGCCTTGTCGGTGGATATCAGCATAAACCGCTCCACGCCGCAGGCGATGCTCGCTTCCACCACGTTGTTGGTGCCGACCACGTTGTTTATCAGCGCCTCGCGCAGGTTGCCTTCCATCATCGGCACGTGCTTGTGCGCCGCCGCGTGGAACACGATGTCCGGCCGGTATTTTTGGAACACCTCGTTCATCACGTCGCGCTCGCGGATATTGGCAAGACACGTCTCAAACGCGCCTTCATAGTAGTTTTTCCGGAGCTCCATCGTGATGTCAAACAGGCCGTTCTCGTTGAAATCCAGTATGACGAGCAGGCGGGGCTTGTAGTCCATGATCTGGCGGCACAGCTCCGAGCCGATGGAACCCGCACCGCCAGTGACCAGCACTGTTTTGCCCTTCACCAGTTCGGACACGCTCTCCAGGTCCAGGCGCACCACGTCGCGCTGCAGCAGGTCTTCCACGCGTATCTCGTTAATGGTGGACTTGGCAAGCCCTTCGAACTTGAGGTTGGACATGTTGCCGAACCGTTTGACTGTACAGTTGGCTTCATTGCATAGGTTGAAAATTTCGCGAATCGTGCTGTTGTCCACAAACGGTATTGCGATGATGATGACTTCTGCGTTGTATTTCTTGGCGGCGTAAGGGATCAGCATGCGCGGGCCTACCACCAGAAGGCCTTTGATGCGCTTGCGCTCCAGCCGCGGGTCGTCGTCGATGAACGCCACGGGCTTAAGCTGCTTGGACGGGTCCTGGTTGAGCATGTCCACCAGGTATTTGCCGGCGCTGCCCGCGCCGAATATGATGGCCCGCTTCGCGTGGCCGGACCGGTTGGCTTTGGGCAGGTGGAGGAGCGCCTGGAACGCGACGAGCACGATCAGACGGTATACCCCGAGCGCCGCCGCGGCGTATACGGTGAGGTTGAGTATCAGCAGAGAGGGCTGCGTATCGCCGATGACCGACATGAACAGCGCGAACAGCAGGTGCGAGATGGCAAGCGCGCCGAACAGCTTTATCGTGCTGAACAGCGAATAGTCGCGGATCAGCTCGTCGTAGCACCTGACCAGCAGCAGCGTGAATATGTTGATGCCGAGGTAAGCGATAATCGGCAGGCGGTATTGCATAAATAGCCCGGCAAATCCGTCCGCAGGCATCCCATAATGGGTGGACAAAGCCAAAGCAAGGGCCCAGATGAGGCCCAGAACGTCGACCAGGAAAGTAATTGTTTTTTTTGTCGCTTCCTTGATGTTCAAATAATTACCTCCGCAATGCCTGTCATCGGACGCTGTAACCCGAAGGGATGTTAAACGACACGGCGTCCGCGCTCCCCGGCGTGACCTGGCTTATGTTCAGCGTCACTTCATTTCCGTCGTATATATAATAGAATCGGACCAAAACGCCCTGTGGATTAAGGTAATATGCGTACACAACGCCGTCTTTGTAGATTTCCACGCGCGTCACATGGACGCCGTCGATGATATCGGCCGCTGTGCGGATAATCCGGCCGCTGATGGCGGATATCAGGCTGCCGTCCATGTAATCGTATTTGCACACGCCCGGCTGCACCGTTTTCAGCGTGTCGTCCACCAGCGTGTAGCTGCCATCGACGTAAAGCTGCCGGTACGTGTGCTGGCTGACCTCGGTCTGCACGACGAAATCGTCTCCCTGCACCGCGCAGGCGAATTCGGTGCTGTGCTCGCCCTGCATGCCCGATACCGTCTTGACGCCCTCGTAAGAGTAGCGGGAAGCCGTGGCAAGCTCCTTGAGGAACGGGACGCTCATGCCGGTTTCCGCCGGGGCTGCCGGCGCGGCGGCACCTGCGGCCGCCCTTTTCGCCATTGCCTGGGCAATGACGGGAGAGAGCAGCGCCGCCATCGCGACGAAAAGCACGGCGCAGAGTATGATTCGCGCGCGCGTGCTGAGGCGTTTCTTTTCCGATGCGGCGTTTGCACGCCGGGCTCTGTGTGTCATCACAGGCCTACCCCCGTTTTCACGTATGACCGCCCCTGCATAAAGCAGGACCGGATAATATCGATGATTCTGTCCTGAACGCGCTCATCCATTGCGGTGCCCGAAGGCAGGCACAGCCCGCGGGCAAACAGCTCTTCTCCTGCCGGGTTGCGGCGGCTGAAGAACCTGCGGGAACGGTATACGGGCTGCATATGCATCGGCTTCCAGAACGGGCGCGTCTCGATATTCTCCGCGGCCAGCGCTTCGGCGACCGCGGTGGGAGATATGCCGCAGCCTTCCTCGATCACCATCACGGTGAGCCAGAAGTTGGGCTCCGCCCCGGGGATGACCGGGTTGAAGCGCACCGGAAGGTCTGCCAATGCCTCTTTGTAGCGCTTATATATCTCGCGGCGCTTTTTAACATAGGCGGGTAGCGTCTCCATCTGACCGCGGCCGATGCCCGCGCAGATGTTGGACATCCGGTAGTTGTAGCCGATCTCCTTGTGCTCGTAATAGGGGAGGGGCTCGCGCGCCTGCGTGGCCCAGTATCTCATTTTTTGTATGGCCTCCCGGCTGCGGGACAGCACCATGCCGCCCGACGAGGCGGTGATGATCTTGTTAGCGTTGAAGGAGAGTATGCTGGGATCGCCAAAGGAGCCGCACATGGAGCCCTTATACGAAGAGCCCAGCGCCTCGGCGGCGTCCTCGATCACCGGTACGCCGAACTCGGCGCAGACGGGCAGTATGCGGTCGTAATCCGCGGGCAAGCCGTAGAGGTCCACAACCACCACCGCTTTGGGTATTTTATCCTCTTTCTTATAGAAAAGCAATGCGTCCGCCAGCAGCGCCGGGTCTATGCACCAGCTCTCCTGATCGCAGTCGATGAACACAGGCTCCGCGCCCTGGTACACGATGGGATTGCAGCTCGCCGCAAACGTGACGTCGGCGCACAGCACGATGTCGCCGGGCCCGATGCCCAGCGACATCATCGCGAGATGCATCGCAGCGGTGCCGGAGGAGAGAGCAAGCGCGTGCGGCATGCCCACATAACGCTGTACTGCGTCTTCAAACGCGTCGATATTTTCCCCGAGGGGAGCAATCCAGTTGGTTGCGAAAGCCCGCTCGATATATCCCATCTCCCGGCCGTTCATGTGCGGCGGGGACAGATAAACCCTGTCGTTCAAATCTCCCTACTTCCTTTACCGCAATACCGCGGAGCCGGCCGCTACGGCCGCGCCGCGTATGCGTTTTCACACATTCTATAGATAAACCGTTATCTGCGGTTCAAACACGCCGGGTTTTTGCTTTTGTCGGAAATATTTACTTTATTTTACTGTATGGTATATAGCGGCACAAGACTGCACGGACTGATTTTTTCGGTCCGCCATATGACAAAAAAGGTATAAAATCGGCGAAAAACGGCGATTTTGCCAGCAATGTACCGCGCCTTTTGCCCGCATAACGGTATTGCTTTTCTGCCAAAATAGAATCGAATTACACACGGGATTTTAAAGGGGGAACAGCGTATGCGAAAAGTGATTCTATTGTTATCCGTGCTGGCAGTGATCGCTGCCGGCTGGTTTTTATATTTCAACAAAGGGGAAGCGCGCACGGTTGTGGGCGTATATGAGGTGGATTACGGCGACCTTGCCAATACGCTGGAGTTCTCCGGAGAAGTGGTTTGCACCAATATGTATAGCGTCATGAGCGAAACGGGCGGTACGGTATTGAACATTTATGTGTCGGAAGGCAGCCGTGTGAAGGCTGGCGACAAGCTGTTCGACCTGGACAGTTCCGCTATGGAAGCGCAGCTTCAGGAAGCGCAGCTTAAACTGGAGGCGCTCAGCGAAGCCGCAGCCCAGACCGTTATGGCGCCCCGGGCACAGGACACGCGGATGAGCAGGCAGCAGCAGGCCGCCATCGCGTTGGCGCTGTCGCAGACGACGGGCTACGATTTTGATGCGTTCAACGAGGCGCTGGGCGGCGTGGGCGCAGAGGCGGCGGCTGCCGCGGCGGCGGCGGGGCAGCGGCTGAGCGAGCTGGCGGCATTGCAGAACGCGACAGCCGCGGCGGACAGCAGCAATGCGCTCAGCACGGAGAGCCAGCTGAAACTGGCGCAGCTCGCGGTGGACCAGCTGCAGGAGGCGATAGACAAAATGAAGTTCACCAGCCGCATCGGCGGCACGGTGCTGGCCGTTAACGTCCACGACGGCGAGGTGCTGGCGCCCGGCATGCCCGCGATGGTGATTGCGGATACCGACAGCACCGAAATCGTCGGCTACGTGTATGAGAAGGATGTGGACGGCCTGCAGGTGGGCATGGATGTGATCATCATGACGGAGGGCGGCAATTATACGGGCAAGCTGACAAAGATCGGCAGCGCTGCGATGGACGTCGGGGAATTATCCATGTTTGATACGATGACCAAGGTGACCATCAAGCCGGACGAAGGCTTCAGCAAAATGCCGGGCGCGGTGGTGGATCTCAAAGTTGTACTGAGCGCCAAAAACGGGGTGCTTAACATCCCGGCGGACTGCCTGACGGCCGACGGCTGCGTGTATGTGGTGGACGACAAGGATATTGTAAGAAAGCGGCGGGTGACCACCGGCTTTATGGATATGTTCAACGTCGAGGTGACGAGCGGACTGACCAGGGGCGAACGCGTGGTGATGGCGCCGGACAGCGTGCAGGAGGGGCAGCATGTCAGCTATAATCGAGGTTAGGGACCTTTGCAAGACATACGGAAAGGGCGAAACGTGCGTCCATGCGCTGCGGGGCATTACGCTGAGCATCCAGCCGGGCGGCTTTCTGGCGGTGATGGGGCCGTCGGGCTCCGGCAAGACCACGCTGATGAATATACTCGGGTGCATCGACACGCAAACGCGCGGCGATTACATATTTGCCGGAACTGACGTGCGGCGGCTGAGCAATCAGGCCAAGGTATATTTGAGGAACCGGCGCATCGGATTTATATTCCAGTCGTTTTACCTGCTGCCCACGCTGACGGCGCGGCAGAACATTGAGCTTCCGATGGTGTATTCGGGCATCCCGCCCAAGGAACGGCACAAAAAGTCCTCCGAGCTGCTGGAGATGACAGGTCTGGCCAGCCGGGCCAACCACCTGCCGTCGGAACTCTCGGGCGGGCAGCGCCAGCGGGTGGCCATCGCGCGGGCGCTGGTGAACAACCCCAGCCTGATACTAGCCGACGCACCGACGGGCAACCTGGACAGCCGTACCGGCGCCGATATCATGCGCATGCTGGTGGACCTCAACAAAGCGGGTGCGACCATCGTGCTGATTACGCATGAGCGCAGCGTGGCGGACAACGCCAAGGAGCTTATCGTACTCAAAGACGGCTGCGTGGTGGAGAAAGTCTCATGAGATTCAGCGACTATGTAAGCATTGCGGTGCACCAGCTCAAGAAGAACCGTCTGCGCACCATGCTGACCGTGCTCGGCATTATGATCGGCATCGCGTCGATGATCACCGTTATTTCGGTAGGCGGCGGCGGGCAGCAGATGATTAACGATGAGCTTTTAAAGTTTGGCATCAACCGCATCTGGCTGTTTTCCAACGATCTGCGCGGACCCAACAAGCTGCTCACGCTCGTCGACGCGCAGATGCTGCAGAAAGTGCGCGGCGTGAAGGATGTGGCGCCTTCGGCATATGAGAAGGCCTACCTCTCCAGGGGCGGCACCAAGCTGATAGCCGACGTGGTGGGCACCACCGAGGCGCTTTTCGTCATGGAGCAGATGGGCTATCTGGAAGGCCACGGCCTCACCAAAAAGGACATCGATTATGTGCGCCAGGTGGTGGTTTTAAGCGAGGAAGCCAAAGACCAGCTGTTTGGCCGCGGCACCGCGGTGGGCAACAAGGTGAGCATCAACGGGCAGAAGTTTACCGTGGT
>JAAXZP010000235.1 GCA_012719815.1 Christensenellaceae bacterium | reverse complement strand
GGCTTATCATAGCCGGCGTCTTTGAGCATCTGAGCATTGTACATGAAGAAACGCGTGTCGTTATTCCATGCGATGCCATACAGGTTGCCGTCAACGGAGAACTTATCGATGAGACCGGGAAGCATTCCCTTCATGATCTCGTCTGAAGCATATTTGTTGAGCGGCTCGAGCCAGTCGTTCTCATAGAACTTCTGGACCCATGCGTTGTCGAACTCAATCACGTCATAAGCGCCGCCGCCCGCCGTCAGGTCCGTCATGACGCTGTCAGCAACGTTTTCCCAGCTCTCGTTGATCAGCTCGACTTGGATACCGGTTTCCTGTTCGAACTTGCGCGTCATCTCTTCATGGAAACCCACCGTGTCCATCTCATGCTTGGGCAGTATGACCGTAATCTTCTCGCCGGTCTTTTTGACCGCTTCACCGGAGCCGCTGCTGTCAGCCGCCGGTTTACCGCAGCCTGCAAGTGACAGAAGAAGCGACAGGGCAAGAATTCCCGCAACCACAATGATCAATAATCTTTTTTTCATTGGTTCATACCTCCTTCTTATCTAATAATCTAATCTTTGGTGCCATATCACTCAATCTTCATTTTTCGGTTTTTGTATTCAAAAGTGTTCATTGAATTGACAAGGTATAATAACTTGACTACTTTGTAGTTGAATGACGTTCTATACTGCTCGATTCCAAAGAACAAGGAAGAATAGAAGGGAGATCGGATATGATAAAAGCGAAAGCTGGCTTTGTCGTTTATGGCGTTCACAAAGACGGACTTAAAGACCCCCTTGGAACACCTTTCATTGACGAGAAAATCATCCAGGCATCCAAGGATGCCCTTAAAGTCGAAGGCGTCGATATTGTGGAGCATGACATCATCGTCGCCACCAAGCAGGAAGCCAAAGATGCCCTCATCCCGCTGGCCAAAAACGATGACGTTGATTGCCTAGTGCTGTTCTCGGGGACATGGGTATGGGCGGCGCATATGATCGCCGCGATCAGGGAATTCGCGAAAACCGGAAAGGGCATCGTCATATGGACGCACGACGGCTCGCAGGGCTGGCGCCCCGTCGGCGGGTTGGTGCTTTCAGCAGCGCTGAATGAAGTGGGCATCGTGCACCGCTTTGTCTACGGCGGCGTGCAGGATCCGGCCAATGTGAAACGCGTCGCAAACTACTGCAAGGCTTCCGCCTTAAAGCGCAGCATGGAAATGACCACGCTGATGGCATTTGGCGGCCGCGGTATGGGGCAGACCTGCGGCGTGGCCGACCCGTCCCAATGGATGAAAATCTTCGGCATCGACATTGACTCCCGTGACACATACGATCTTGTGGAAACGGCCAAAAACATCCCCGAATCCGATGTGGCCAAGGGCTTTGCCGACACCGAGCGCCGTTTGGGAGTCAAGATTGAGCGCACGCCTGAGAGCGAGAGATCGATGAGGCTCTATCTGGCTTTAAAAGCGCTGAAAGAAAAGGAAGGGTTCGACTACTACACGATCCAGTCTTTTCCCGGTCTTGGAGACTACTACTCCGCTTCGTGATTTGCGCAGAGCATGATGCTGGAAGACAGGGTTCCCACATCCACTCTCTGTGACTATAATACAGCTCTCACGTCCATAATCATCATGGGCCTGAGCAGGGATCCCATCTATTACGGCGACCTGCAGCACATTGACAAAGCAAAAAAGGAGATCAAGATCATCGGCGACGGCGCGGTACCGCCGTCCCTGGCCGACAGCCATGGAGTGTCCTTCGCCAGTCACGGCATCCCCACCGAAGGCCAGGCGGGCGGGCTGTCCATCAGTCTTGTCTGCAAGCCCGGCAAGGGCGTGCTGGCACGGGTCAGCCGCAAGGACGGCAAAATGCAGATGACTATCGTCAGATGCGAAGTCTTTGTTCCGGAGGAATCTGAGCTCGAATCGCGCAGAAAAGAATGCGGCATACCGTTCTGGCCGCACGCTTTCGTTCATGTCCACGGCGATATCGATAAGATGCTGGAGAGCTGGAATAACGAGTACGCCTGCCTCGGCTACGGAGAAGACCTGTACGATCAGATCGTCGACTTCTGCCATCTGACGGGTATCGAAGCAATCCTTCCGTGAGGGTAATGCGGGGACATAAAAACACTGAGCCATACGGCGATCGCCGTATGGCTCAATTTTTTAGATGGAATGTCACAGGCATGCAATTATAAGATTTAACGTCCCCCTGAACTTTCGCTGCATTCATGGCATGTATGCCAGGTGTGGCTTGTATCCGGTCGCGTACAGGTAATCATCAATGCAATCCATGATGCGGGCCCTCGCAAGGTTCGCCGCGG
>JAAXZP010000234.1 GCA_012719815.1 Christensenellaceae bacterium | reverse complement strand
TCAAAATCGGACCAGTGGCAGTTCGGGCAGTAGTAATGCGGCGGCAGCGGGTTCACTTCGGTGATGCCCGCCATGGTGGCCGCCAGGGACGAGCCGACAGACCCGCGCGAACCCACCAAATAGCCGTCCTCCAGCGAATGGCGCACCAGCTCGTAAGCGATGTAGTACAGCACGGCGTAACCGTGCCGGATGATGTTGTCCAGCTCAAAAGCCAGGCGCTTCTCCACAATGGGCGGCAGCGGGTCGCCGTACTGGGCGCGCGCATTCCGCCAACACATCTCCGCCAGCTTTTCCGCCGCGTTTTCAATCACCGGCATCGCGGTCTCGTCAGGCAAAAGCTGGATGTTTTCCACCTGCGCCGCAATCGCGCGCGGCACGTCGATGACCACCTCGCGCGCCTTTTCCTTGCCCAGGTACGAAAACTCCGCCAGCATCTCCGCCGTGGTGCGGAAATACCGCGGCGGCTGGTTGTCCGCGTCCGGATACTTTTGGCCGTGCATCAGTATGCGTCGGAAGTATTCGTCCTGCGGCTCGAGGAAGTGCGCGTCGCAGGTGGCCGCCACCGGCAGCCCCATCTCCTCGCCCAGCTTTACGATGCGCCGCGTGATGTCGCGCACGCCTTCCATCGACTTGAAACGGCCCTCGCGCACCATGAAAGCGTTGTTGCCGTCCGGCTGTATCTCCAGGTAGTCGTAGAACTTCGCGATGTGACGGAGCTCGCCGTCCGAAGCAAACCGCAGTATCGCCTGTATCAGCTCGCCCTGTTCGCAGGCGCTGCCCACAATCAGCCCCTCGCGGTGCCGAATCAGCAGCGACTTGGGCACGCGTGGCTTGCGGTAGAAATAGTTGAGGTGCGATTCCGACACCAGCTTGTAGAGGTTAAAAAGCCCTGGCTTGTTGCGGCACAGCAGTATGACATGGTAGAAGGGGGCGTTTTTGTCGTCCTCCAGCGTGTGCCCGCGCTTTTTGCCCGACTCCTCGATGCACCTCGCCATCAGCTGCGCGGTGGCTATCGCGTCGCCCAGCGCGCGGTGATGCTGCAGCGGAATGCCGAACTCCGCGGCCAGTTTGCCCAGGCTGTACGATTTCTGGCTGGGGAACGTGCGCTTAATAAGCCACAGCGTGTCCAGCCATGTATTGTTAAAATCAATGCCGTAAGCCTCGCCGTGCTTTAATATAAAGCTCATGTCAAACGACGCGTTGTGCGCGGCAAGCGGCGTATCCCCCGCAAATTCCTTGAACGCGCGCAGCGCTTCGGCCGGGCCCGGCGCGTCTTTGAGCATTTCGTCCTTGATGCCGGTGAGGTCAATAATCTGCGGGGTCAGCGGCTCGCCCGGGTTGACAAAAGTGCTGAACGTATCGATGATCTCGCCGTGCCGCATCCGCACGGCGCCGATCTCGATGATGTGACAGGTCTTCGGATTAAGCCCGGTGGTCTCGATATCGAACACCACGTATTCGTCCGCAAACGTCTCCTGGTAATGGTCGTCCGTATCGTCGTACATATAGGCTTCCATGCCGTATATGACCTTGATGCCCAGCTTTTTGGCCGCGTCGAACGCGCGCGGAAACGCCTGCACAACGCCGTGGTCGGTGATGGCCACCGCCTCGTGCCCGAACTCCGCCGCGCGCTTCACCACATCCACCTCGTCCGCCACGCCGTCCAGCGCGCTCATGTTGGTGTGCATGTGCAGCTCCACGCGCTTTACTTCCGCCTCGTCCATGCGCCGCACAGCCTTGGTCTCCTCGATGCTGCTGACGCTGATGCACACTTCGCGCGCATAGCTGTCGTAAGCCGCCTTTCCGGCCACCTTGACGGCTTCCGCCTTTTTGAGCCGCTCCACGATTATGGGCGCCTTGTCCTGCCCGACGAACGCCTTGCATATGATTGTGGACGTGAGGTCGGTCACGCCGAAGGATATCACCGACTTCTTTCCGCCGCGCATCTCCTTCCTGATATCGAAAAAGTCAACGCCCGTCACCTGCCCCGCAATCACGCAGGGGCCCGTCATGTCGTTGATGCTGCGTATCGGTATGGCTTCGCCCGAGATGGCCTTGCCGTGAATGAGCGGCGTTTTGGCTTTCTCCGGCTTATCCTTTTTGGAAACAGCCGCTTTGGGCGCAGGAGCAGGAGGCGGTGCCTCTTTTTCCGGCTGCGGAACGATATGACACATCTCCGCCGGCTCGGGCGCGTCTTCCGGCGCGCAGCGGCCTACCGCAACGGCAATCGGCCGCCCCAGGCAGTTCGAGAGGTATTCCTCCAAATAGTCCTTGAGCCCCATCTCGAGGAACAGCTCCCTGCCAAAATCCACAGGGAAATCAAGATGTATCCTGCTGCCGTCCAGACGAATGCGGGCGCGGTTGATAAAAGGTGCCAGCGGCGGCTTCTTTACGCCGCACAGCGCGCGGATATGCGCGCACAGCGCCTCGCCGTCCTCCGCCGCGTCCTGATACTGTATCAC
>JAAXZP010000233.1 GCA_012719815.1 Christensenellaceae bacterium | reverse complement strand
GTCGCTGTTGGTCCTGGTGAGCAGCGCTTCGCTGGAATACAGCCCGTCCGCGCCGAACGGCACCTCGCGCAGCAGGAAGTAGCGTACCGCGTCCACGCCGTAACGCTCGATCAGCTTTACCGGGTCCACCACGTTGCCCTTGGACTTGCTCATTTTGCCGCCTTCCAGCATCAGCCACCCGTGGCCGAACACCTGCTTGGGCAGCGGCAGGTCCAGCGCCATCAGCAGTATGGGCCATATGATGGTGTGGAAGCGGATGATCTCCTTGCCGACGATATGCACGTCCGCAGGCCAGTACTTTTTGAACTTGGAGTCGTCCTCCGACAGGTAGCCCAGCGCCGAGATGTAGTTGGACAGCGCGTCGATCCACACGTACACCACGTGGTCCGGGTCGAAGTCCACCGGTATGCCCCACTTGAACGACGTGCGCGATACGCACAGGTCCTCCAGCCCGGGCAGCAGGAAGTTGTTCAGCATCTCGTTGCGGCGGCTTTCCGGCTGGATAAACTCCGGGTGCTCCTCGATATACTTGATCAGCCTGTCCGCATATTTGCTCAGCCGGAAGAAATACGCCTCCTCCTTGGCCAGCTCCACCGGCCGGCCGCAGTCGGGGCAGTTGCCGTCCACCAGCTGCCGTTCCAGCCAGAACGCCTCGCACGGCGTGCAGTACCAGCCTTCATAAGCGCCCTTGTAGATATCGCCCTGTTCATAAAGGCGCCTGAATATTTTCTGCACCGTTTTGATATGCCTCTCTTCGGTGGTGCGGATAAAATCGTCGTTGGAGATACCCAACATCTTCCACAACGACTGGATATTCGCCACAATGCCGTCCACGTATTCCTTAGGCTGTTTTCCGGCCGCTTTGGCCACGCGCTCTATTTTCTGGCCGTGCTCGTCCGTGCCGGTCAGAAACATCACGTCGTAGCCCGTCTGGCGCTTGAACCGCGCGAGCGCGTCCACCGCCACCGTGCAGTACGAATGCCCGATGTGCAGGTTATCGCTGGGATAATATATCGGCGTCGTGATATAGTACTTTTTCATCGATATCTCCTGTTTCATGCGAAATCGTCGTTATGTACTAGCATAGGATTCGGCCCTGTTTTTGTCAAGAAAAAAGAGCCTGAAGCAGGCCCTTTGCGGCTTCCTTATGCCGTTTTACAGTCCGATAAGGTCATAGGTCAGTGGACCAGCAGTGATTTTCCCCTGATTTACCCGAAAAACAGCCGGCACAGCAGCACGCTGGAGAAAAGCCCGAAAACTTCCGAGATGAGCGATGCCGGGATGGTATAGCGCGTCTGCTTAACGCCCACACTGCCATAATACAGCGACGAGGTGTAAAACAGCGTCTCGGACGACCCCATCAGCGTGCTGGCGCTCCGCCCGATTAAAGTGTCGGGACCAAACCGCTGGAACAGCGTGCTCAGCATCGCGATGGACGCGCTGCCGGAAAACGGCCGCATCAGCGCCAGGGGCAGTATCTCGGGCGGTATGCCCGCCGGTTTCAGCAGAGGGGACAACGCCGCCGCGATATACTCAAAACACCCCGATGCGCTGAATATCCGGATGGCGAATACGAAACCCACCACAAACGGCAGTATGCGTATCACGGTGGGCAGCCCCTGCCTGGCGCCCCGTATAAACGCGTCGTATACCGGTACCTTTTTGGCGAAACCATATATCACAACGCTCACGATGAAAAGGGGCACGAACAGCGCCGAAATAAAAGAAACGACGTTCACGGGTACAGCCTCCGCAGTATTTTGGCCATCGCCACGCCGGTCACGGTGGTCACCGTTGTGGCGAGCAGCGACGTGATGGCGATATCGCCCGGCACCGCCGCGCCGGCCGCGCTGCGCAGCGCGATAACGGTCAGTGGCAAAAGCTGCACGGAGGATGCGTTTATCACCAAAAACATGCACATCGCATCGGAAGCGCGCGATTTATGCGGGTTGAGCGCCTGCAGCTCTTTCATGGCTTTAAGACCGAACGGCGTGGCCGCGTTGCCCATGCCCAGCATGTTGGCCACGAGGTTGAGCGTGATAAAGCCGCTGGCCGCGCTGTCCGGCGGCACGCTGGGAAAAAGCCAGCGTATCAGGCCGCGCATACGCCGCGCAATGCTGTTGACCAGCCCAGCCTCCTGCGCGATATTCAGCGTGCCCAGCCACAGCGCATACGCGCCAATCAGGCCGAGGCACAGCGTCGCGGCGTCCTGGGCGCCCTCCAGCGCCGCCTGCGATACCGCCTCCGCCTTTCCGGTGGCAATACCCACCACAGTGCCCACCACGATCAAAAACGCCCACATATAGCTGACCATCGCAAATCCTCCGAAAAAACGGCTATTAAAATACAGCTATATACATATATATGCAATTATGAACGTTTTATTAAACTGTTAATTTTTATAGGAAAATAGGTTGACTTTTAACAGGTATATTTGTTATATTTTGATATATTATAATATAAACTTTGTAATGGGAGATGAAAGAATGAAATCAACGGGAATTGTCAGAAAAGTAGATTCGTTGGGCCGGATTGTGCTTCCAATCGAGCTTAGGAGAGTGATGGGAATAGACATTAAAGATCCCATCGAGATCTTTGTGGATGACAGCCATATCGTACTTGGCAAGTATCAACCTGCGTGCATTTTCTGTGAAAGTGTAACGGGCGTTTCGGAATACAAGGGCGCTAAAGTGTGCGCCAACTGCCTAAGCAAACTTGGTATAAAATAATACATTTCCGGCAGCTCAAAATCAGAGCGTAAGCCGGTAAGCACGGTTTTTACTTATACCCAATACCTCGGATGCCGCTTTGGCGGCATCTTTTTTTGTCATCCCGGAGGCGATATACCGGCGCAGCGCCTCCCGGATTTCCTCGTCGCTTACCTCCCCGGCATCCTTCTGCGGCGCCGCGTCCACAATCAGCACATACTCGCCGCGCAGCTCACCGGAGAAAGCACGAGCCGCCTCCGCGATGCTGCCCCGGAACACCGTCTCGTGTATCTTCGTCAGTTCCTTGGCAACCACCACCCGCCGTTCCGGCTCCAATATCTCCCGCAGCGCCGCGAGAGTTTCGTCCAGCGCGTGCGGGCTCTCGTAGACCACGCAAGGCAAATCGCTGCCCGCTATCCGTTCCAGCTGCCGGCGCTTCTCCGCGGCCTTTTTGGACAAAAAACCGATAAACACAAAGCCCCCGCCGAAGCCCGACAGCGTCATCGCGGTAACGGCGGCGCACGGGCCCGGCACAGAAGTCACCTCAATGCCCAGCTCCACCGCCTCGCTCACCAGCACCGCGCCGGGGTCGGATATCAGCGGCGTGCCCGCGTCCGACACCAGCGCCACGTTTTTGCCTTCCCGCAGCTCATTGAGCAGCCACGCGCGCTTTTCCTTCGTGCTGTGCTCGTGAAAGCTGACCAGCCGCGTGTGGATAT
>JAAXZP010000232.1 GCA_012719815.1 Christensenellaceae bacterium | reverse complement strand
TATCCACCATGTGCTCCACCACGCGCGGTCCGGCAATCGCGCCTTCCTTGGTCACATGGCCGATGATGAACACCGCCGCGCCGCTCGTTTTCGCCTCACGCGTCAGTTGCGCGGCGCATTCCTTGATCTGGGAACCGCTGCCCGCCGCAGGTCCCAGCCGGGAGGAATACATCGTCTGTATGGAGTCCACCACCACAAAGTCGGGCGAAGCCTCGCGCATGCGCGCAATGCAGCTATTGCTCTCCGTTTCGGCCAAAAGCATTATATCGCTGTGGATGCCCAGCCGTCCGGCGCGCAGCCGCACCTGCCGCAGCGATTCCTCGCCGGAGATGTACAGCACTTTTTTTCCCATGCGCGCCACCGCGTCGGCCACCTGCAAAAACAGCGTGGATTTGCCGATACCCGGCTCGCCGCCTGCCAGCACCACCGAACCCTCGACGACGCCCGTGCCCAGTACGCGGTCCAGTTCCGCAAAGCCGGTGGACCACCGCGCATTGTCCTCCAGCGATACGTCGCACAGGCGCACGGGCTTCTCGCCGGAAACCGTCGGCGCAGATCCGGACGGCTCGACAGTCTCCTCCTCCAGCGTGTTCCACGACCGGCACGCCGGGCACTGCCCCAGCCATTTCGCGCAGGTATAGCCGCATTCGCGGCACACGAACTCTGTCTTTCCCTTAGCCATGCTGCCCTCCGGTCGATATATTAATTCCATTATATAACTGAGCCTGTCCTGCCCGCAACCCGCAGGGAAAAAAACGGATATAAATAAACCCCGGAGTTTACCCTCGGGGCCTATATCCTGTGAATGCCGGTTTATATGCAAACCGATTTTACAGCGACAGATCGATATGATGGCCGCCCGCGTTGCTGCTGCCCTTGAGATAGGCGGAGCTGCCTCTTAATTCATTATGCGTCTCCGGTATATCCTGGGCCTGGAACGGCGTGTTCACTTCCTGCAGGTAAATCGCGCCGATACCGACATCCGCCAGCCTGATCAGCGTCTTATCGCCTTTCTCCGATGTCGACAATATCGAAAGCTGGCCGCATACGTCATCCGCCTCGCTGAGCCAGTTGCCATGTTCCAGGTCATAGGCGCGCAGCTTCATAAAGCCGACGCCGAAATCCGTGTTGCCCATGTCCAACGACGGCTCCTGGTACTCCGTCATCACTGCATATGCATCCGCCTTCGCGGCGCCGTCCCAGTGCGACTCCGGGCCGCTTTGTTCATAGTAGGCGCGCGACATGCTGAACTCCAGCGAAAACGCAAGCGTCCGTCCAGTGGCGGTGGTGACGGTTCCGCCCGAGTTGAACTGGATGCTGTCCTGCTCCGCCACGGCTTCTTGGTATTCATAGACCAATCCCCAGCTGTCCCGCTCCTGCACGGGGCGCATCGCTTCCTGCCCGTACGCGTCCGCCTCCGAGCGGTTCACCTGCAGCTTGATGCGCTTGCCCAGCATCTGGTATACAAGCGCTTCAATAAGCCTGAGGTTGGTCTCAATCTTGACATCCTGACCGACATGATCGTCGCCGGCCCTGGCATTTTCCGTCTTCAACGCCGAATACCCCTGACTCCACTGGTCTATCTCCAGATGGAAGGAGGGGTTTTCCGATACCGGCTGTGAGCCGCGTTGAGCATCAGCCGTCCAGGCTGGCTTTTGCTTCAGCGTATCCCTGCTCTTCTCCAGCCTGTGCATACTGCTCGGCTGCATGCCGTAATTCTGTATTTTCATAACCTGTGCCTCCGTAGCCCGGCCCTATGCTGCCTCCATGCCGCATAAAAAGACACTTATGCCTTTCATATTTTCTTATCGGTCTTTTTTAGAACAACTTAAGAGCATTAAATAAAAAAAGCCGCGTTTTATTTTTTCGCGGCTTTTGCAATTCTCGTACGGTTATTCGATATTGATACGGCCTGAGTCGCGCTTCTTTTTGGGCAATGTGATAAGCAGCACCCCGTTTTCCAGCTTCGCAGATATCGTGGCGCCATCGATGTTTTTCAGGATAAAGCCCCGCTTCATCTCCCCGTAGAGGCGCTCGCGCATCACATAACCGTCGGCATTTTCCGGCTCTTTTGCCTTCACCGCAACAGTCAGCACATCTTCCTCGCAAATCAGCTCGATATCCTCTTTTTTAACACCCGGCATCTCTATTTCCAGCAGATAGGCGTCGCCCGTCTCCCGGATATCCGTCCGCAGCATCGGTATTCCCCAAATGCCCAATCCCGTGCCGGGCAGCACTCTTTTTACCGTATATGGAATGATGGTCATCGCCTCTCCCCCCTCCTAATATGATATATCCATTACTCACCAACATTATACACTAAGGTCAAAGAAAGTCAAAGTTAATATGCGATGATTTGTCCGTATCTTTCTCCATATATGTGAATGATGCCGTTTCTAATGAGTTTATGATAAAATTCCGGCATTTTACGCACTCATAATATTACTATGACAGGATAAGACCGCTGACCACAATCAATACCACCGGCTTAGCCGGTGGTATGCACTAGACCTATAAGGGCATTTTACCGGCTACACTTGTAAGCGCATTGAATAGTCTGCCAACCGCATTTTCTTCTCAGGCCGCCGCTAAAGCGGCCTTTTTATCTGCCTTTGTTCACCGGCTTACCCGTAAACGGGTCTATGTACTCTTTCATGCTTATCTGGTCTGCGGT
>JAAXZP010000231.1 GCA_012719815.1 Christensenellaceae bacterium | reverse complement strand
GTACACCGGGCCGCAGCCGATGCTGCCGTCGCCGATGTTGCATACCACAATGCCGTCCTTCCTGTTGACGCGCTTGTAAAGCGCCGCGCCCGTCGCGATATCCGCGCTGCCGCCCACGATGGCGTTGTTCGGGAAGATGCCAAACGGCGTAAAGAAAGCGTGCATCGAGCCGCCAAGGCCGCGGTTAAAACCCGTCCTGCGCGCCCAAATTTCCGCGAGCGTGCCGTAGAGCAGGAACTCGATCGCGATATCCTTCACTTTGGTCGCCTTGGTCGTCTTCTCGATCACCGAGAACGTCTCGCCGTCGAAGAAACTCTTCATGATGTTCATCAGCTCAACATCGGGCAGCTGTTCGATGGCGGAAAGGCCTTTGGCCAATATTTCGCCGTGACTGCGGTGGGAACCGAACGTAAAGTCGTTGATGCCGAGGCAGAACGCCTGGCCCACATACGCCGCTTCCTGGCCGATGCCCAGATGCGCCGGGCCGGGATGGTTGTAAGCGATGCCCTCATACTCGCCCGTCGTCTTAATCAGCAGCAGCATCGTCTCGAATTCGCGCACCACCAGCATATCGCGGTAGATGCGCAGGAATTCTTCCTTTGTGAAATTGTCCTTTTCGTCCGCCACCGTCTTCCGGTACACGTTTACCGGAATGTCGCGGAAGCTGATCTTTCCAGCCTTTCTTTCCTTTGCAGGGTCAACGATTAAACACTTTGTCATGACCAAACTCCTTAAAATCTTTCTTATTCTATAGCTGGAAAATAGCTTCCCGCAGCGCTTCGCACACTGTGGGATGCGGGAACACCAGCTGTTTAATCTCGTCAATCGTCATTTCCTTCTCGATCATCAGGCCCGCGCCGTAGATGATCTCAGACGCGTATGAGCCGATCATATGCACGCCGATCAGCTTGTGCCATTTGTTATCCACCACGATCTTGATGATGCCGTCGCCGCGATCGTTCTCCGCCAGATAACGGCCGGCATAGTTCATCGAGATGGATTTTACCGTTACGTCCAGCCCTTTCTCCCGGGCTGCCGCTTCGGTCAGGCCCACGCCCGCCACTTCGGGGCTGGTGTAGATGACGGCAGGTATGGCGTTATAGCGCATCTTATCTTTCCTGCCCGTCATATGGTTCACCGCCACCTCCGCTTCGCGATACGCGGTATGCGCCAGCATCGAGTATCCGTTGACGTCGCCCGCCGCATACACGTTGGGCACGTTTGTTTGCATCGTCTCGCTGGTCTTGATCGCACCGCGCTCCGTCAGCACGCCGATGGTTTCAAGGCCGATGCCCTCGGAGACCGGCCGCCGTCCGATGGACAGCAGCACTTTGTCCGCCTCAGCCGCCGCGGCATTGCCCTGAGCGTCGGTATACTCCACCCTGCTGCCGGAAATGCCCGTCACGCGGCAGCCCAGGTGAAATTTGATGCCTTTTTTGGTGAGGTTGCGCTTTATTATCTCGGCGATGTCCTTGTAAATGGCGCCGCCGATGGTGCTGAGCATTTCAATGACGGTCACGTCCGAACCCGCCGAGTTGAAATAACTCGCCATCTCCAGACCGATCACGCCGCCGCCGATGACGACCAGCCTGCCCGGCACTTCCGTCAGGTCCAGTATCTCTCGGCTTGTCAGTACAAAGCCCCTCTCTAGCCCTTCCTTAATGCCGGGGATGGGCGGCACTGCAGGCGCCGAACCCGTGGCGATGAGCAGCCGCCTGCCGACATACGTCCCGCTGCCGTCCGTGACAGTGAAGCCGTCCGCCGTCCTGCCGGTGATGCGGGCAGCCGCTTTTACGGTGGTCACATGCGCGCCCTTGAGCGTGGCTTCCACGCCGGAAACCAGCGCCTTAACCACCTTGTTCTTGCGCGCAATCACCGCGGGCTGGTCCAGCTTCGCGTCGGTCACGCGGACGCCGAAAGCCTCGCCGTGAGCTGCGCCGTCCTTAAGCTTGGCGGCATACAGCAGTGTTTTGGAGGGGATGCAGCCTTCATTGAGACATACGCCGCCGAAGCTGCGCTGTTCAAACACCAGCGTATTAAGCCCGGCGTGGCCCGCGCGTTCCGCCCCCAGGTAACCGGCGGGGCCGCCGCCGATGACGATCAGATCATATACCAAAGTCAATCACCTCTTTACAGCGCAAGCAGCATGTCGAAGTTTTCCAGCGCGGTGCACAGGTCCCTCATGAACCGGGACGCCGGCGCGCCGTCTACAGCGCGGTGGTCGTAAGTCAGCGACAGGCCCATCGCGGGATATGTCTCGCCCGTTTTCTTCAGCCTGTACGTGATATTGCATACGCCGAGTATGCCGGTCTGCGGCGGGTTGATGATGGGCGTGAACATCTCGACGCCCAGCGCGCCCAGATTGCTCACGGTGAACGTACCGCCGGTCAGCAGGTCAGGCGATATGCGGCCCGACTGCGCAGCCGTCGCCAGTTCCTTGGCCTTGCGGGAAATCTCCGCCAGCGAGAGCGTGTCCGCGCCGAACAGCGTGGGCACGAGCAGACCGCGTTCGGTATCCACCGCCATGCCGAGATTGACATGCGAGAACTGCCGGACCGCGTCGCCCAGGAAATGCGCGTTCATGTCGGGATGTTTTTTCAGGACACGGGATACGGCGTACAGTATGATGTCGTTCAGCGTGATGTTGGGCAGGCCAAGCTTCTCCGCATTCTGCTTGACGCGCTCGCGGTAAGCGAGAATCGCAGTGGCGTCGAAGCTGAAATGATTCGTCAGCTGCGCCAGTTCGGACAGCGACGCGTGCATCGCTTTGGATATCACCTTGCGCACGCTGGAGAGCTTGACGTCGGTGTATTCCGCAGTGAACGATGCCGGCTGAACCGCCTGAGCAGCCGGAGCCGGTTCTGCCGCCGGAGCCGCCGCAAGGTCGTCCGTGCTTACAGCGCCGCCAAGGCCGGTGCCTTCCCCGCCGCCCGCGTATTCCGCAGCGGCAGCTGCCGGAACCTTATAGCCTTTCTCCGCCAGCGCTATCACGTCGCGCTCGATGATGCGGCCATGAGGGCCGGTGGGAACGGCTTTGGAAAGGTCGAGATTCTGGCGCTCGGCTATGTTTTTCGCGCGCGGCGAAATTTTCAGTCTGCCGTCCGTCGTGGCTGTTGTGGAAACGGGCTCGGCTGCTGCCGGAGCAGGCGCGGCCTCGGGCTTTACTTCTTCCTTGGTTTCGGC